>CAZUYG010000794.1:0-2241 GCA_964624265.1 uncultured Candidatus Odyssella sp. | reverse complement strand
CGAGCGGCGCGCCGCGCGTCGCCTCGTGCAGGTTCCACGTGCCGGCGAGCTTGGGCCGCAGGACCGGATGCAGACGGGACAGATCGAGCTGCCGGATGAATCCGTCGTCGAGCACCATCGCGCAGTGGAAGATTCCGCGCAGCGGCTTCCCGCCGTGCCCGGCCTGCGCCACGGCGCGGTCGACGTCGGCGCGATCGGCCACGTCGCCGCGCACGACGAGAACGTCGACGCCGCGCCGCTTCAGCGCCGCGACGCCCGCTTTGGCTTCGGGCGTGGACGCGCCCGACCGGCTCATCAGGACGACGCGGCCCGCGCCGCGCCCCGCCATCCACTCCGCGACGGCGAGGCCGAAACCGCTCGCGCCGCCGGTGACGAGATAGGAGGCGTCGCCGCGGAAGCTCGCCAGCGCCTGATCGTTCTTCACGATCGCGAGGCCGGTCCGTTCCATCGCGATGACGACTTTGCCGATGTGGCGCGCCTGCCCCATGAACTGGAACGCCTCGGCGGCCTTGGCCGCCGGGAAGACCTTGGCCGGAAGCGGCTTCAGCGTGCCGGCCGCGAACAGCCGCGACAGCGCCTTGAACACGTCGCCCACGACGGCGCGTCCGCGCTCGTCGAGATTGGCGAGATCCACAATATGCATCGAGACGTTGCGGCGCAGCGCCTTGAGGCCGATCGCGCTGTCCATGTAGACGTCGCGCTTGCCGATTTCGATGAACCGCCCCATCGGGCGCAGCAGCGATATGCCGAGCTCGATCGCCGGGCCGGCGATGGCGTTCAGCACGACATCGACGCCCTCGCCGCGGGTCGCGGCGCGGATATCTTCGCCGAAATCGAGCGAGCGCGAATTCATCACGTGCCGGATCCCGAGCTTGGCGAGATAGCGGCGCTTCTCGTCGCTGCCGGCCGTGGCGAAGATCTCGGCGCCGCGCCAGCGCGCGACCTGAATCGCCGCCAGGCCCACGCCGCCGGTGGCGTTGTGGATCAGCACGCGCTCGCCGCGCTTCAGGCCCGCCACCGTCACCAGCGCGTAGTAGGCGGTGAGGAATGCCGACGGAATCGTGGCCGCGCCCGCGAAATCGACGCGCGGCGGCATCGGAATGACGGCGCTGGCATCCACCGCGATGCTGGAACGCATCGAGCCGCGCGCGGGCATCATCACGCGCATGCCGGGGCGCAAGCCCTTCACGCCGTGGCCGATCGCGCGCACCGTGCCGGAGCACTCGAGCCCCAGCGCATCGGTCGGCGAATCGGGCTCGGCATCGACCGGCAACAGGCCGGTGGCAGCCATGACGTCGCGGAAATTGAGACCCACATGCGAAACGTCGATCACGACCTGTCCCGGCCCCGCTTCGGCGGGCCGGTCTTCGTAGGCCGTGAGGTTGGCGAGAATGCCGGCCGCCGGCATGCCGATCCGGAACGGAGTTTTTCCGGAGTCCGCGAGCGGCAGTGCCGGGAGCGAAGCGGTTTCCGCGCGCTCGATGCGCGCGACGAGGCGGCGATCGCCGCGGAGCGCGATTTCGGTCTCCGTATCGTTCGCGAGGATTTCACGGAGCAGGGCGTGCCGTGCCTGCGGGGAGCGCTCCGCATCGAGGTCGATCGTCGACGCGCGAAGCTCGGCGCCTTCGCTCAGGATCGTGCGCGCCATGCCGATGAGCGGCGCGTGCGCGAGGCTGTCGGGCGCGGCGGAACGGTCGCCCGGAACGACTTGCGCGCCGGCCGTCACGAACCACAGGCGCGCGGCGCCGTTCTCGCGCGCCATCAGCGCCTGTGCGAGCAGCAGGGCGCTCGCGGTGCCGTCGTGCTGGCGCGCCATGAGGTCCGCACCTTCGCGGCGGGCGAGCGGCCAAAGATGGACGATGCCGGCGAGCTCCTTTGCGGTGCCGCCGAGCGATTCGAGGAGGCGATCGTAGTCTTCGCGCGCGCCGGCGCGGACGACGAAGCGATCGGGCGAGGGCGCCGCGAACGCGTCGCCGGCCGTGGCCTCGATGCAGCGCGCGCCGCGGCGCCGCAAGCCGGCCAGCAGCGCCGTGCTCGTCTCGCCGCCATCCGTGAACACCAGCCATGATTGTTTCGCGGGCGCACGACCCGCGCCGCGCGGCAGGGTCTTTTCGGTCCAGACTTCGCGATAGCAGCCGAGCCGCGCACCGGTTTCGTCGGCGCGTGCCTGGCCCATTGCGACGGCCCGCGTCGAGAAGCGTTCGAGCGTGATGACCGGGTAGCCCTTCGCGTCGACGACCT
>CAZUYG010000793.1:0-2242 GCA_964624265.1 uncultured Candidatus Odyssella sp. | reverse complement strand
CGAAATCGAACACGATCTTCGCGTGATGGCCGCGATAGGCCATGCCGATCACGTCGTTGACCTGCACTTCGCGGCAGGCGCGGACGCAGAGATTGCACTGGATGCAGGCGTCGAGATTCACCGCCATCGCCGGATGGCTGGAATCCGGAGCCTCCGCCGCGCGCGCCGGGAAGCGGCTCTCGGCCACGCCGATCGTCTCGCTCCATTTCCAGAATTTCGAATCGGGGTCGTGCGCGGCGGGCTTCTTCGGCTGATCGGCCATCAGCATCTCGAAGACCATCTTGCGCGCGCGCTTCGGGCGCTCCGACGCCGTCTTCACCTTCATGCCCGCGGCGGGCTTGCGGATGCAGGAGGCGGCGAGGGCGCCTTCGCCCTCGATTTCCACCATGCAGGCGCGGCAATTGCCGTCAGCGCGATAGCCCGGCTCGGGTGCATAGCAAAGATGCGGGATCTCGGTGCCGAGGCGGCGCGCCACCTGCCATATCGTCTCGCCCGCCTGGGCCTCGACCTCGGTTCCGTCGAGAGTGAACTTGACCGTCGCGCTCATCGCCAATTCGCCTGCTACCGCATGGGCTTAGGGGAATGCCTATGCGCCGCGAACGGGCGGCGCAAGGACGCCGTCACTACATAGCGCAGTTCTGGCATGCCAGCCAGTGTGCGCTGCACACGCAAGGCCGTTTCAGCCGCCCTTGAAGGATGGCTTGCGCTTCTCGAGGAACGCTTTGACGGCCTCGATGTGATCGCCGGTGTGGTGGGCGAGCGCCTGGTTGGCGGCGGCAAGCTCGAGGAAATTCGCGAGGTCCATCGCTTCGGCCGCGCGCAAGAGGCGCTTGGCCTGCCGCACGGCGCGCGGCGGCTTCGCCGCGATCGTGGCGGCGAGCGCTTTCGCCTCGGCGAGCAGCGTTTCGGGCGGCACGACCTTCAGTACCAGGCCCTTCGCGAGCGCTTCCTCGGCGCCGACGAGGCGGCCGGTGAACGTCATCTCGGCGGCAAGCTGGTAGCCGATGCGGCGCGGCAGGAACCACGAGCCGGCATCGCCCGGGATGATGCCGAGGTTCACGAACACCTCGCCGAACTGCGCCGTGGTCGAGGCGAGGCGCAGGTCGCACATGAAGGCGAGGTCGCAGCCGGCGCCGACCGCGGGGCCGTTCACGGCGGCGATGGTCGGGATGTCGATGCCGTAGAGCGCCTTCGGGATGCGCTGCACGCCGTCGCGGTAGCCCTCGGCGATGTCGAGCGGGGCGCCGGCGAACATTCCGGTGCGGTTGGCCATCGCCTTCACGTCGCCGCCGGCGGAGAACGCGGTGCCCGCGCCGGTCAGGATCATCACCGAGATCGTGCGGTCGCTCTCGACGTCGCCGAGCGCGGCGAGCAGCGCGTCGATCATCGCCGCGTCGGTCATCGTGTTGCGCGACTCGGGCGCGTTGATCGTGACGACCGCGATGCGGTCCTTTTTCTCGACGAGGACTTTGGACATGCGTGGTTCCCGAGGCGCGAGACAAGCAGGCGGCCGCTCGGATAGTTTCGCGGCCATGGGCACGATCTATCACATCTGCCGCCGCGAGGAATGGGAGGCGGCGCGCGCATCGGGCCGCTATCCCGGCTCGTCGCAGGACAAGGCCGACGGCTTCATCCATTTCTCCGGCGCCGACCAGGTGAAGGCGAGTGCCGCGAAGCATCGTGCCGGGCAAGCCGGCCTCGTGCTGCTCGCGGTCGACGAATCGCGGCTCGGCCCGGCGCTCAAATGGGAAGCCTCGCGCGGCGGCGCGCTGTTCCCGCATCTCTACGGTCCGCTACCGGTCGAGGCCGTGCTCGCCGTCCACGACCTGCCGCTCGGCGCAGGCGGGCTGCACGTGTTTCCGCCGCTCGCATGAACCTCTATCCGCTGCTTCGCCCGCTGGTGATGGCGCTCGACGCCGAGGCGGCGCATCGGCTCACGGTCTGGGCGCTGAAGCGGATGCGGCCGCGCAAGCCGGCGCCGGACGATCCGATCCTCGCCACGCGCGTGTTCGGGCTCGAGTTTCCGAATCCGCTCGGCATCGCGGCCGGATTCGACAAGCACGGCGAGGCGCCGCTGCAGCTCGCGGCGCTCGGCTTCGGCTTCGTCGAGCTCGGCAGCATCACGCCGCGCCCGCAGCCCGGCAATGCGCGGCCGCGCGTGTTCCGGCTGTCCGAGGACCGCGCGGTCATCAATCGCTACGGCTTCAACAGCGTCGGCGCCGGTAAGGCGGCCGAAAACCTC
>CAZUYG010000792.1:0-2244 GCA_964624265.1 uncultured Candidatus Odyssella sp. | reverse complement strand
AATCTTTTTCAGCGCTTGTGCATATCGCAAACGTGAGGCTGGCGAAGCCGCCGCTCACCCTGTAGAACGAAATCCCGTCATGACAACACGGTTCGTGTTCATCACCGGCGGCGTGACGTCTTCCCTCGGGAAAGGACTCGCGTCGGCGGCCCTCGGCGCATTGCTGCAGGCGCGCGGCTATAGCGTCCGGCTCCGCAAGCTCGACCCCTATCTCAACATCGATCCGGGCACGATGAGCCCGTATCAGCATGGCGAGGTTTACGTCACCGACGACGGCGTCGAGGCCGATCTCGATCTCGGGCACTACGAGCGCTTCACCGGCGTGCCGGCGCGGCGGACCGACAGCGTCACCGCCGGCAAGATCTATCAGCACGTGCTGGCGAAGGAGCGCCGCGGCGACTATCTCGGCGCCACCGTGCAGGTGATTCCGCACGTCACCGATGCGATCAAGGAAGTGATCCTCGGCGACACCGCCGGGCACGATTTCATCCTGATCGAGATCGGCGGCACGGTGGGCGACATCGAAGGACTGCCGTTCCTCGAGGCGATCCGCCAGGTCGGCAACGAGCTCGGCAAGGAGCGCACGCTGTTCGCGCACCTCACGCTGGTGCCCTTCATCCCCTCGGCCGGCGAGCTCAAGACCAAGCCCACGCAGCACTCGGTGAAGGAGCTGCAGAGCCTCGGCATCCAGCCCGACATCCTGCTCTGCCGCTGCGACCGCCCGATTCCGCAGGGCGCGCGCCAGAAGATCGCGCTGTTCTGCAACATCCGGCAGGACGCGGTGATCCCGGCGCTCGACGCGGCCACGATCTACGAAGTGCCGCTGAAGCTGCACGAAGAGGGCTTCGACCGCGAGGTCTGCCGGCATTTCAAACTGCCGTTCGAAGAGGAGCCGGACCTCAAGACCTGGCGCACGATCGTCGAGCGCGTGCTGCGCCCCGAAGGCGAGGTCCACATCGCGATCGCCGGCAAGTACACGGGGCTGCAGGACGCCTACAAATCGCTCTCCGAGGCGCTCGCGCATGGCGGCATCGCCAACAACGTGAAGGTGAACCTGCACTGGATCGAATCCGAGGTGTTCGAGAAGGAAGACCCGGCGCCGTGGCTCGAGCAGGTGAACGGCATTCTCGTGCCGGGCGGCTTCGGCGAGCGCGGCACGGAAGGAAAAATCCTCGCGGCCCGCTTCGCGCGCGAGCGCAAGGTGCCGTATTTCGGCATCTGCTTCGGCATGCAGATGGCCGTGATCGAGGCCGCGCGCCATCTCTGCAACCTGCCGCAGGCCAGCTCGACCGAATTCGGCCCCACGAACGAGCCCGTGATCGGCCTGATGACCGAATGGCTGCACGGCAACACCTGGGAGCAGCGCAAGGCGGGCGGCGAGCTCGGCGGCACGATGCGCCTCGGCGCCTATCCCGCGAAGCTCGCGGCCGGGAGCCGCATTTCGGACGTGTATGGCGGCGCCACCGAGATCAGCGAGCGCCACCGCCACCGCTACGAAGTGAACATCAACTACAAGGACCGCCTCGAGGCCGCCGGACTGAAATTCGCCGGCATGTCGCCCGACGGCCAGCTCCCGGAGACGGTCGAGATTCCCGACCACCCCTGGTTCATCGGCGTGCAGTATCACCCGGAGCTGAAATCGAGACCGTTCGATCCGCACCCGCTGTTCACGAGCTTCATCAAGGCGGCGATCGAGCAGAGCAGGCTCGTGTAGCGTCGCTGACTGGAGAATTTCGTCATGCGTTGCTGGCGCGCGGGGACGACAAGAACTTGGCGCCAGGGCTTCAAGGGTTCTTGTGCGCGCAACCCATTGGCGGAGCGCAAGCGATGATCCCGGCCGGCCTTGCGCTATTTTCCGCGACGATGGCGCTGATCGTGGCGGCGCTGTTCACCGGCGCCGCGTTCTACATCAACGCGGTCGAGCAGCCGGCGCGGCTTGGACTCGCCGACGCGGCGCTGCTCGCCGAATGGAAGCCGAGCTACAAGCGTGGCACCTTGATGCAGGCGCCTCTCGCACTGCTCGTCGCGCTGTTCGGCATGCTCGCGTTCCTCGGTGGCTACGACTGGCGCTGGCTGCTCGGCGGGGCGCTGATGCTCGCGAACTGGCCGTTCACGTTTCTCGTCATCATGCCGGTCAACAATCGCCTCATGGCGATGAGCGGCGGCGAAGCGGAGGTGCGCCCGCTGATCCGCCGCTGGGGCGCGCTCCACGCCGTACGCACCGCGTTCGGCGCGGCGGCCACG
>CAZUYG010000791.1:0-2246 GCA_964624265.1 uncultured Candidatus Odyssella sp. | reverse complement strand
GCTTATGGAAGCGGTCCAGCATCTGGCGGCCTTGCGGCGTGAGATGGAGCGCGTGCGAGCGGCGGTCCGAGGGCGAGGCAACGCGGCGCGCGAGCTTGCGCCGCTCGAGCTCGTTGAGCATCCCCACGAGATTCGCGCGCTTGATCGCCAGCGCGCGGCCGAGATCGGCCTGCGTGAGGCCGGGGTTCTGCGCGATGACGATCAGCACCGAATACTGCGCCGGCCGGATATCGACCGGCGCCAGCGTCTGGATGAAATCCTTGAAGATCGCGAGCTGCGCGCGGCGCACGACATAGCCGATGTGATCGCCGAGATAGGCGAGGTCGATTTCGGCCGCGCGCGCGTCCGGGCCGCCCGCCCCGGCGCCCTCCTCGCCGTTGCGGCGCGCGTGCTGGCGCTGCGCCGACCGTGGCGAAATCCCCGACATCGCGCACTGCCCTTGATTGAAAAACGGCGGCGATGATGCGCCGATCGAGCCGCGCCGCGCAACCCCGCCCCGGCCCGCGCGCGCGTTGACGGCCTTCTCCATGCGCGGCTAGCGTGCGGCCCGAATCGCACGAAGAACGAACTGGGGAGAACGGGTTTGCGGATGCTGGTGCTGGAACGCTTCGCGCAACCGCGCCCGAGTTTTCGCGAGATCTTGGGGAGTGTGCGCGGTCATCATTTCGCCAACGCGCTGGTGAGCTTCCTGTTTGCGTGCACCGGTCCCGTGGCGCTGATTCTCACCGTCGGTATCGCCGGAGGACTCAAGCCGGCCGAGATCGCCTCGTGGGTGTCGCTCGCCTTCATGCTCGGCGCCGCCATCACCTTCGCGATGAGCTATCTCTACCGGCAGCCGCTGGCGATGGCATGGACGATTCCCGGAACGGCCATCGTCGGCGCCGGACTGTTGAAATTCCCCTACGCCGAAATCGTCGGCGCTTACGTCGTCACCGGCGTGCTGATGCTCGCGCTCGGCCTGAGCGGCGCGTTCCGCAAGATCATGGATTGGATGCCGCAGCCGATCGTGATGGCGATGGTCGCGGGCCTGTTTCTGAAATTCGGCATCCTCGCGATTGACGGCTTCGACAAGGCGCCGGTCGTCGCCGTGGCGGCGACGGCCGGATTCGTCGTGTTTTCATTGGTCCGGCCCCTCGGGCGCTTCATTCCGCCGGTCGTGGCGGCGCTGGCGGCAGGGGCCGTCGCGATCGCCATCCTCGGCGGCTTCGCGCCGCGCGAGGGAGCGTCGGGCCTCGTCGCCAATCCCATCTTTTTCGTGCCGAAATTCAGCGAAGCGGCGCTGCTCGATCTCGTGCTGCCGCTGCTGATTTCGGTCGTCGTGCTGCAAAACGCGCAAGGCATCGGCATTCTGCGGCTGAACCGGCACGATCCGCCCGCCAACACCATTACGACCGTGTGCGGCGCCGGCACGATCGTCTTCGGCCTGTTCGGCGCCGTCTGCACCTGCCTAACCGGTCCGGTCAACGCGATCCTGAGCAGCAGCGGCGAGGTACGGAATCACTACATCGGGGCCTTCATCTGGGCCGGGTTCGCGTTCCTGTTCGGCCTGTTCGCGCCGGGAATCATCGGTCTGGCGCTCGCGGTGCCCGATGCCTTCATCTACGTGATCGGCGGTCTCGCCATGCTGCGCGTGCTGCAGCAATCGCTCGCCGCGGCGTTCGGCGGAAAGTTCACCGCGGGGTCGGTCGTGTGCCTGACCGTAACGGTGACCGAGCTGATTCCGGAGGCGCGTTTCGCGCTGCTCGGCATCGGCGCGCCGTTCTGGGGACTGGTGTTCGGCATCCTCGCCTCGCTGCTGCTCGAGCCGGGCGATTTCCGGAAGCCCGCCGCGCCGACGCCGCCTCCCGTTGCCCCGGATCAGGAAGAGATGAAGCTCGAAATACCGGCGCCCGCCGCCGCCTCCGCGGAACCAGACCGATCCGAGCGGCCGCGCCCGCCGGTTCCGACCTGGGCGCTCGATCCCGAAAAGAGGCCCGAGCCCGAGCGCGCGGCCGCGGCGGCAACGGCCGATGCGCCGCCGGCTGCGGCAACCGAAGGCGCCGCGTCCGCGAAGACGGAGGCCGCAGCCCCCCCGGCGGCGGCGCAAGACCCGGCCCAAGAGCTGCCGCCCTCACCGTCCGAAACCGTCACCAAGCAGCTCGCTCCGTTCACGCCGCCCGAGCAGGCCGATGCGAAACGGCCGGACGGCGAAGCCTCGCCGGCGGCGAGCGGAAAAGACGCGACGCCCGGGCCCGCGGCCAGCGACG
>CAZUYG010000790.1:0-2248 GCA_964624265.1 uncultured Candidatus Odyssella sp. | reverse complement strand
AAGCACAATTACCTCGTGAAGAGCGTCAACGACGTCTCGCGCGTGGTGCACGAGGCCTTCTACGTCGCGAAGAGCGGCCGGCCGGGACCCGTGGTCATCGATCTGCCGAAAGACGTGCTGTTCGCGCAGGGGCCGTACACGCCGCCGCCCGCCGCCGGCAAGGAGCACAAGAACTACCGCCCGCGCGTGAAGGGCGATGCGCACGCGATCGAGCAGGCCGTCGCGCTGATGGCGAAGGCCAAGAAGCCGGTGTTCTATTGCGGCGGCGGCGTCATCAATGCCGGCCCGCGCGCCACCGCGCTGCTGACCGAGTTCGTGAAGCTCACCGGCTTCCCGATCACGCTTACCTTGATGGGCCTCGGCGCCTATCCGGCGTCCGACAAGCAGTTCCTCGGCATGCTCGGCATGCACGGCCTCTACGAGGCCAACTGGGCGATGCACGATTGCGACGTGATGATCTGCATCGGCGCGCGCTTCGACGACCGCGTGACCGGCCGCCTCGACGCGTTCTCGCCCAAGTCGAAGAAGATCCACGTCGACATCGATCCCTCGTCGATCAACAAGAACGTGCGCGTCGACATTCCCATCGTCGGCGATTGCGGCCTCGTGCTCGAAGACATGCTCAAGGCATGGAAGGCGCAGAAGGCGCAGCCCGACAAGAAGGCGCTGGCCGAGTGGTGGCGCCAGATCGGCGAATGGCGCGCGCGCAATTGCCTCGCCTACAAGCCGTCGAAAGAGACGATCAAGCCGCAATTCGCGCTCGAGCGGCTCTATCACCACATCAAGGACAAGGATTTCTACATCACGACGGAAGTGGGCCAGCACCAGATGTGGGCGGCGCAATTCCTGAAGTTCGAGCAGCCGAACCGCTGGATGACCTCGGGCGGGCTGGGCACGATGGGCTACGGCCTGCCGGCGGCGATGGGCGTGCAGATCGCGCATCCCGATGCGCTCGTCGTGGACGTGGCCGGCGAGGCCTCGATCCTGATGAACATCCAGGAGATGAGCACGATCGCGCAGTATCGCCTGCCGGTGAAGGCGTTCATCCTCAACAACGAATACATGGGCATGGTGCGCCAGTGGCAGGAGCTGCTGCATGGCGGGCGCTACGCCGAGAGCTACATGGAGTCGCTGCCGGATTTCGTGAAGCTCGCCGAGGCGTTCGGCGCCGTGGGCCTGCGCGCGGAAAAGCCCGGCGACGTCGACGGGCTCATCCGCGAAATGATCAAGGTGAAGAAGCCGGTCATCGCCGACGTGCGCGTCGACAAGGCGGAGAACTGCTTCCCGATGATTCCCTCCGGCAAGGCGCATTACGAAATGATCCTCGGCGACGAGGCCGGGAAGCCGGGCGAGCAGAAGGTTTCCGAAGAGGGGATGGTGCTCGTCTGACGGAAACCGTGCGCCTGCCGGCGCGCCTTTCCCGCTTCATCGAACAAGGGCGCGCCGCGACGCGCGCGATTCCAGCATGACCAAGAACGACACGACCATCCGCCATACCTTTTCCGTGCTGACCGAAAACGAGCCCGGCGTCGCCGCGCGCATCATCGGGCTGTTTTCGGGTCGCGGCTACAACATCGACTCGATGACGGTCGCCGAGGTCGATCCCGAGAAGAATCTCTCGCGCTTCACGATCGTCACCACCGGCACCGAGATGGTGCTGGAGCAGATCCGGCACCAGCTCGAGCGGCTCGTCTCCTCGCGCGCGGTGAAAGACCTCACGGCCGAAGGCCCGCATCTCGAGCGCGAGCTGGCGCTGATCAAGGTGGCGGGCAAGGACGCCAAGCGCATCGAGGCGCTGCGCCTCGCCGACGTGTTCCGCGCCCGCGTCGTCGACAGCTCGCTCGAAAGCTTCGTGTTCGAGGTGACCGGCTCCACCGAGAAGGTCAACGCCTTCATCAACCTGATGAAGGAGCTCGGCATCGTCGAGATCGCCCGCACCGGCGTCGCCGCGATGAGCCGCGGGGCGAACGGAATGTGATGGCGACGGCCCGCGATCGGGCCGCAATGCCGCTGGCATGCGCACGCTTCGGATGCGTATGATTGCCGCGACGCAATCCACCCGAAGGCCATGATGATGCCTCGCGCAACGACGTGGGCGGTTTGTCTGCCCCTGGTCGCGGTCGCCGTGTCGCCCGCTTCCGCCGAGCAGGCGCGCAAGATCGAAAAGACGGCGGTCTGCGCCGACGCGCCGTGCAAGCGCGGCGCCGCCGCGTATCGACCCTGGGAGCTGCAGCTTCAGGTCCCGGCG
>CAZUYG010000789.1:0-2255 GCA_964624265.1 uncultured Candidatus Odyssella sp. | reverse complement strand
AGAGCGAGACGAGCGCCTCGCGCTTCGCTTCGCGCCCGAGAATCGGCTCCGCGACGGTGCCGGCCACGACGCCGTCGCGAATCTGGAGATCGTTCGCATAGTGCCAGTCGAAGCCGATGCGCGGCGCGACGTAGCCGGTGTAGACGCGGAAGCCGCCCGAGACGAGCGCGCAACGGGCGCCGTGCGCGCGCATCGTGGCCACGAGCGCCCTTGCGCCCGGCACGAACACGATTCGCTCGCAGGTTTCCTTGAGCGCCGATTCCTCGAGTCCGCCCAGGAGCGCCACGCGCTCGCGCAGCGCCGCCTGGAACCGGATTTCGCCATTCATCGCGCGGCGCGTGATGTCGGCCACTTGTTCCCCGACGCCGACCAGCGCCGCCAGCTCGTCCACCATCTCGTTGACGATGATGGTCGATTCCATGTCGGCGACGAGCAGCTTCTTGCGGCGCCCTTGTGCTGGCTGTAGGACCGCGTCCACCGGCCGGCCGGCCAGCGCCATCGTCGCGATCTCGCGCAAGCCCGGCTCGGGCGGCGCATCGAGCGCGATGTCGCACGCGATGCCGGGAGCCAGCCAGTCGATGTCGCCCACCGTCTCGCCCGCCGCGCGCAGCGCGCGCCACGCCAGCGATGCCGTCTCCGGCGTGAGCTTCGCGGTCGCCGGATCGGCGATCAGAGTGAGGACGGAACGCATCGGCTGGAGCCCCCGAGGCAGCTGTCTTAGAGGCCGCGCGTGACGGGGGACAAGCAGCGAGACTCCGCCGCGTCAGACCGCCGCAAGGCAAAGCCGCCGGCGCGATACGCGGTGGCATTCGGCGGCCCCACGGCCAGCGGAAAGTCGGCGGCGGCGTTGGCTGCGGCGAAGGAATTCGGCGGCGTGGTCATCAACGCCGACAGCATGCAGGTCTATCGCGAGCTCGCGATCCTCACCGCGCGGCCGGATGCGGCGTCGATGGCGGACGTGCCGCACCGGCTATATGGCGTGTTGTCCGCCGGCGATGCGTGCTCGGCCGGCCGCTGGCGCGCGATGGCGCTGGCGGAGATCGACGCGGCGCAGGCGGCGGGGAAGCTGCCTATACTCGCGGGTGGCACCGGCCTCTACCTCGAGGCGCTGCGCGATGGCATCGCGCCGATTCCGCCGGTTCCCGAGAACATCCGGGAGCGGGCGCGCGCCCTTGGCCTCGCGGAAGATGGCCCGGCGCTGCATGCGCGCCTGGCGCGAATCGATCCCGCGGCGGCGGCGGCGCTGCGCCCCAGCGACCGCCAACGCATTGTCCGTGCCTGGCAGGTCATGACGGCGACCGGGCGCTCGATCCTCGAGTGGCAGCGTGAGGGCGGAGACCAAGATGCGCCCGAGCTCACGACGTTTCTGTTCCTCCCGGAGCGCGCGGCGCTCTATGCCGCCTGCGACCGGCGCTTCGAGCAGATGATCGAAGCGGGCGCCATCGATGAAGTGCAGGCGTTGCTGGCGATGGGCCTCGATCCAGGCCTGCCCGCGATGAAGGCGGTGGGCGTGCGCGAAATCGCGGCCTATCTCCGCGGCGAGATCGGCCGCGCCGAGATGATCGCGCGCGGCCAGCAGGCGACGCGCAATTATGCGAAGCGGCAATACACGTGGTTCCGGCGTCGTGTCCCGGCCGCCCGGATCTTCGATGAGCAATATTCGGAAAGACTGGACCGCGACATATTTACGAAAATTCGCGAATCGCGGTTGACTTTGTAACGGACGGTCTTTAGTTACCGTTTCCACCCGCCGTTGCGCGCCTGCGCTTCGGCGGTATTCTTTCGTGGAATTGCGTTTCCTTTCGAGGACTTAGTGATGCCGACCGAGACGATGAACGGAGCCCAATTGCTGCTGCGCGCCCTGACCGATCAGGGCGTCGACACCATTTTCGGCTATCCGGGCGGCGCGGTCCTTCCGATCTACGACGAGCTGTTCAAGCAGAATTCGATCCGCCACATCCTCGTGCGGCAAGAGGGCGGCGCGGTGCATGCGGCCGAGGGCTACGCGCGCTCGACCGGCAAGGTGGGCTGCGTGCTCGTCACCTCCGGCCCCGGCGCCACCAATGCGGTGACCGGCCTCACCGATGCGCTGATGGATTCGATTCCGATCGTGTGCCTCACCGGCCAGGTGCCGACGCACCTGATCGGCAACGACGCGTTCCAGGAAGCCGACACCACCGGCATCACACGCCCCTGCACGAAGCACAATTACCTCGTGAAGAGCGTCAACGACGTCTCGCGCGTGGTGCACGAGG
>CAZUYG010000788.1:0-2260 GCA_964624265.1 uncultured Candidatus Odyssella sp. | reverse complement strand
TGTCCTCCGTGGGGTGGGCGGGGCGGGGATTTGGCAGCGTTGCGTGTAAGCTGGCGTGTGATTGGCCGTGGAAAAGGGCCGGTTCAAATATCGAACCGCATGTCGATGCGCCGGTCCTTTCGCTCGCCATGGAAGGCGGAGAGGATCTCGGTGCGCGACAGCCCGAGATCGCGCAGCTGGCGCGAATCGAGCGACATCAGCGCATCGACCGTCTCGCGAATTCGGCGGCGTTTGACGCCATCGCGCGCCATCGCGCGGAGCGGCGCGGCGAGGCGCGCGAGCGCGCGCGCCAGCAATTCGCCGAATGCCGGGGCCGCGCTGCGCGCCGTTTGCGGTGCATGGGAGAGTGTGCGCATGTCGGTTGACTCCATTGTTCGGACCGGTGCGGCCCTCGCGAGCGCAACCTGCGCGCCGTGCATGGGCGCGGGCGTGTTAAGCAGCGTGGAAAGCGGATGGCCGGGCCGTGTAATATTCGCCACAATGGCCTGGCCGGTGCGGATCGTGGCGCGAATGCGGCCCGGAGGCGGCGCGCTGGGCTTATGTGCGGGAGAATGATGGCGCCCGGGCACCTTACACTGCGATTGTTGGGAGACATCGAGATCGCGCGCGGCAGCGAACGGCTCACCCTGCCCGCCTCGAAAAAGACGCGCGCGCTGCTCGCCTTTCTCGCCGTCACCGCGAAGCCGCAGCGCCGCGAACGGCTCTGCCAGATGTTTTGGGACGTTCCCGACGATCCGCGCGGCGCGCTGCGCTGGAGCCTCTCCAAGCTGCGGGCGCTGGTTGACGAGCCGGAGCGCCTCCGGATCGCCGGCGGCCGCGACGCGGTCTCGTTCGACGCCGAGGGCGTCGAGATCGATCTGCTGACCGCGCGCCGGCAGGCGGAAGGCAATGGCACGGCGCCGCTCGAAGCGCTCAAGGATGCCGCCATGCTCTTCCGCGGCGATTTTCTCGAGGGCCTCGACCTTGCTGGCTGCCCGGAATTCGAAGCGTGGCGCACCGCGGAACGGGAAGAGGCGCGCGCGCTGCACCGGCGCGTTCTGACCGCGCTCGTCGAACGGCTTCCGCCGGCCGAAGCGCTGCCTTATGCGCGGACCCTGGTCGGCATCGACCCCTATTCGCCCGCCGCGCATGAAACGCTGTTGCGGCTGCTGGCCGGCGCCGGGCGGCCGCGCGAGGCGGAAGAGCAGTTCGCGGTTTCATCGCGCATGCTTTCGGAAGCCAGTCAGCGATCGGCCGCGGCTCTGGCGGAAACTTGGCGCGCGCTCAACCGCGCGCGAAACGACGCGGGCGCGGTCCCGCAGCCGCCCGCTGCCCCAGCCCCTGCTTCCGTTGAAGCGCCCGAGCCCGCACCCGAGCGGCGACGCGCGGCACTACGGCGGGCGCAGACGATTCGCTTCTGTACCGCTTCCGACGGGACGCGGATCGCCTATGCCACCGTCGGCCAGGGCCCGCCGCTGGTGAAGACCGCCAACTGGCTCAATCACCTCGAATTCGATTGGGAAAGCCCGGTGTGGCGGCACGCGATGGAGGAGTTTTCGCGCGACCGCATGTTCGTGCGCTACGACGAGCGCGGGAACGGCCTCTCGGATTGGGACGTGAAGGACATCACGTTCGACGCGTTCGTGCGCGACCTCGAAACCGTCGTCGACGCGGCCGGGCTCGAACGCTTCGCGCTGTTCGGCATCTCGCAGGGCGCGGCCGTGTCGATCGCCTACGCGGTCAAGCATCCCGAGCGCGTCTCGCGCCTGATCCTGCACGCCGGCTACCTCCAGGGCTGGCGCGCGCGCGGCAAGCCCGAGGAGATCGAGCGGCGCGAGGCCATGTCGCGCCTCATCCTGACCGGCTGGGGGCAGGACAATCCGGCGTTTCGCCAGATCTTCACCACGTTCTACATCCCGGAGGGCACGCCCGAGCAGATGCAGTGGTTCAACGAACTGCTGCGCATATCGACCTCGCCGGCCAACGCGCTGCGCCTCGTCGACGTGTTTTCGCGCATCGACGTGACGGCGCTGGCGCCGCAGGTGCGCGTCCCCACGCTGGTGATGCATTGCCGCCACGATGCCGCAATCCCCTTCGACCAAGGTCGCGTGATCGCCTCGCTGATCCCGAACGCGCGGTTCGTGCTGCTCGAGGGGCGCAATCACATCATCCTCCAGCACGAGCCGGCATGGCCGCGCTTCGTGGAGGAGCTGCGCGCGTTTCTCGCGGAAGACGGCGGCTCCGGCACATCGGCCTGAAGCGCCCGCGGCGCCCGATTTCG
>CAZUYG010000787.1:0-2260 GCA_964624265.1 uncultured Candidatus Odyssella sp. | reverse complement strand
CGTAATACCACGCGCCGAACCGGCAATGGCGATGCGCCTCGGGATCGAGTTCGGCGGGGTCGGCCGGCGAACGGCAGATGAGGGCGCCGACCAGTTTTTCGGCCCAGCGGTCGTGGTGATACACGGCCTGGTCGAACTCGCGCACGATCGCATGCAGCTGATCGCTCGACATGCTCGGGATCGACATCGCGCGCCTCTGGTGCCCGTGGAATTGGCCGGAGAATTGCGACGCAGACGCGCTCCAACATTGATCTAGAGCAAGTCACATCTGATATACCTTATTGAAATGGTTTCGAAATCGTGACTATCGCGAAAGTAGTGGACGATGGCGGCGTTCCCGCCGCCGTTGACCTGCATCAATCCGGGGGCGCGCCTGATCCAGTAGCAAGCGTCGGCATGCGGCCGAATCCCGCCGCGGGCGGAGGATTTGCGATGACACGACGTGTTGATGGCGGCGGCCGCGGCTTGGTTCGCGCGATCTTTGCCGCGCTCTTGCTGGTGTCGGCAGCCGCCGCAGCGCCTTCCTTCGCCGAAGACGGCGGCTGGGCGACCTACCGCAACGCGCGCTTCGGCACGACGGCGGACTATCCCGCGCACCTGTTCGGCGTGCGCGACATTCCGCCGGCCAATGGCGACGGCCAGGGATTCCGGACCGCGGACGGGCGAGCGACCCTGCTCATCTACGGCGCGCGCAACGCCGAAAACGACACGCCGGCGTCCTATCTCGCCAAATATGTCGACCTTGTCGGCGTGACGGTGAGCTACCGGCGCGTCACCGATCGCTTCTATGCCGTCTCGGGCATGCGCGGCGAGAGCATCTTCTACGAGCGCTGCAACTTCGCGCCCGTGCCGCAGGGCATCATCGATTGCATCGGCATCACCTATCCGGCCGAGGACAAGGCGATGTGGGACCCGATCGTGGCGCGGCTCGGCGCCTCGCTGCGGGCGGGACGCGGGATCGAGCCGCGCCGCTAGCGCGGCCCGCGCCCGGCCCGGTCAGTGCCAGCGGCGGCGATGATAGTCCCAGCGGCTCCACCGGTCGCGGTGGTAATACCAGGGCCGCGCGCGATAGTGCCGGTCCCAATACGGGCCGAACTGGAACGTGATGACCGGCACGTGGTAGCGCGGCGCCGCATAATAGAACGGCATCGGCCGCTGCTGCCACGTCGCGCGCAGATAGGCGCCGGCGACCCAGCCGCGATAGGGGCCGTAGGTGACGTCGCACCAGTGCCAGCCGCCGAGGCAGCCAAGCACCGTCACCGGCGCGCCGGCGGGAATGACGATCACCGGCGGATAGGCCGTATCCGGACCCGTGCGCAGGTTTATGGCGGACACCGGAAAGGCGCCCGTATAGGCGCTGGCCGGCGCGGCGGCGGCGGTGAGGGCGGCGGCGGCGGCCACGATCGCGAGTTTCATCGAACGGCTCCGATAATGACGACGGACTCTAGAGCCGCGCGCCCGGCGCATGTTGATTTGGCGCAAGCCGGCCGCGGCCCGATCGGCTATCCAATGCATGAAACTTCATACGGATAATCGCGCCCGTGCATCGCCTCGACGATCTGTCGCAGATGATCGAACCCGGTTCGCGGACACTGCACGGCGGTGCCGCGCGGGCTTCGCCGCGTATCCTGCTGGGCGGCGCGTAGCTAATTCTCGAGAGCATGCCGCTCGACGCTTCCGGCGCCTCGCCCCATTGAATCGCGCGGGCCGGCACCCCTTATAAGAGGTCCCCACCATCACGCGCGGGGATGACCGCTGCCATGATTTACTCCGCCTGGAATCGGAACGGCCGTCCGTTTGGTCTGCCGAAATGGCAGATCGTGGCACTGCTCGTGGTCGCGGCCTCGGTGGGGATCGCGGTTGCCGTGGTCGCGACCGGCCTATTCCTGATCTTGCTGCCGATCGTCGCGCTCGTTGCCTTCGGGTACCGCCTGTTCGGCGGGCCGAAGCGGCGCCAAGCGGGGCCGCATGTGATCGAAGGCGAATACGAGGTCGTGCACGGCACCACGCGGACCACGCGGCCGCGTTCCGGTCAGGGCTGACCGCCGCGCGCGAGCGCCGTCAGGCGATCGCGTCCCAGGCCTCGCGCACGAATTTGGCGATCGCCGCGTTCTGCCCGATCAGCGAGAAGCGCGCATTGTGCGCGTAGTCGGGCAGGTTGATCATCTCGGTGGTGACGAAGTTCAGGCGCTTCTTCGGGTCGCGCTTGTGCCAGCGCAGCACCTTGCGCACGAACTCCTTCGTCGGTTCCAGCTTCCAG
>CAZUYG010000786.1:0-2263 GCA_964624265.1 uncultured Candidatus Odyssella sp. | reverse complement strand
CGCCACGCCCGCGTAGTCGGCGCAGGAGACGAGGAAGGCCAGGCCCAACTCCGTGTCCTCGAGCATGTAGCGGTGGCGCGTGAGATCGATCTTCTCGCGCCAGTCGCCGCTGTCGGTGAGCTTCTTGTGCGAGCGGCGGCCATACATCCATTCGGGGCCGTCGGCACGGTAGTGATCGGCGAGCGGAAAGTGATAGCCGCCGTAGCCGAGCGCCTCGCGCACCGCGATGCGCTCCGCATCGAGCGCGTCGGTCACCCGCCGGATCGAGGGCTGCGTGCCCTCGTTGTGGATGTCCCACTTCTCGAAATGCTCGAGCGGGCCCGCGTTCAGCAGGATCAGCGGCGGATGGATGATCGGCCCCGCGTTCATCAGCGCGCCGTCGAGCGCATCGTCGCGCGGCTCGACCGCGGGAAACGCGGCCTTGATGACGGCGAGCGCGCGATCGCGGTCCTTGGCCGGGAAGACGCCCGTGGGCAGCCGCGTCGCGCGCACGCTGATCGCGACCTCGGCCGGCCCGTGCTTGCGGCAGAGCCACGGCAACGTGCCGGTTTCGGCCGTGGCGACGGCGGCCCGGTTGCCCGCCGCGCGCATCATTTTCACCAGCAGGTAGCTGCCCATCGTGCCCGGCGGCAGGAAGACCACCTGACCGTCGGCCAGCAGCGGCGCGAGCTCGCGGAAGAGCCCGGTCTGCGCGGTGGCCGGCAGCGGGATCACGATCAGCGCCGCGCCGCGCACGGCCTCGCCGAGATCCGCCGTCGGGCGCGGTATCTTCACATCGCGGCGTCCGTCCACGTCTTTGACGGTCACGATGCCGCGCTCGAGCACGGGCTTGAAAGCCACCGCATCGCGCCGCCAGAACCGCACCGCGTGGCCCGCGGCGCTCAGATCGGCGGCGGCGGCATAACAGCCGTGCCCGCCCCCCAGAACTGCAATTTCCATGATTTTTCTGCTCCCCCTCGCCCATTCGGCATTCGAGGCATTACTTCATCGAACCCGGAAGTTAAAGTGGGATGACCGAGCCGCCGGGCGGCGCCGACCTCCTGAATTCGTCCATTTCCATTCCGATGACTCCCGAAGCGCAGCTATTGCCCCGAAACGCGCACACGGTTGCCGTGATCGGCGGCGGGCCGGCCGGCCTGATCGCGGCCGAGACGCTCGCGGCGGCGCGGGCGGGTCTAGGCGTCACGGTCTACGACCGCATGCCGACGCTTGGCCGCAAGTTCCTGATGGCGGGGCGCGGCGGCCTCAATATCACGCATAGCGAGCCGCTCCCCCGTTTTCTCGCGCGCTACCGCGAAGCGGCACCGGCGCTCGCCGGCGCCATCGAGTCGTTCCCGCCCGAGGCGCTGCGCGCCTGGTGCGAGCGCCTTGGCCAGCCGACCTTCGTGGGCTCGAGCGGACGCGTGTTCCCGAAGGCGATGAAGGCCTCGCCGTTGCTGCGGGCGTGGCGCGCGCGGCTCTCTCAAATGGGCGTACAGTTCGCGCTGCGCCGGCGCTGGACCGGCTGGACCGAAGACGGCGCGCTCCGTTTCGAGAACCCGGCCGGCGAAATCACGGCGGTTCGCGCCGGCGCGGCGATCCTCGCGCTCGGCGGCGCGAGCTGGCCGCGGCTCGGCTCGGACGGCGGCTGGACGGAGATCCTGCGCACCCGCGGCATCGCGGTTGCGCCGTTGCGGCCGGCGAATTGCGGCTTCGCCGTCGCCTGGTCGGAGCACCTCCGCACCCGCTTCGCCGGTACACCTCTGAAACGCATCGCGCTCTCGTTCGAGGGCGAGAGCGTCCGCGGCGAGGCCATGATCACCGTGCGCGGAATCGAAGGCGGCGCGGTCTATGCGCTCGCGGCGCCGATCCGCGATGCGCTCGCGGCGGGACGCGCGGCGGCGGTTCATATCGATCTCCGGCCCGACCTTTCGCTCGCCGAGACGGCGCGCCGCCTTGCCGCCCCGCGCCGCAAACAATCGCTGGCGAGTTTCCTGCGCAAGACGCTCGCTCTCGCACCGGCCGCGATCGCGCTGCTGCACGAAACGAAGGGCGCCGCCTTGCCGGCCGAGCCCGAGGCGCTGGCGCGCCGCATCAAATCGGTTCCGCTGCGCGTGACCGCGCCGTTTTCGATCGACCGCGCGATCTCGACCGCCGGCGGCATCGCGTTCGCCGAGCTCGACGAGGCGCTGATGCTGCGCAAGCTCCCCGGCGTGTTCGCGGCCGGCGAAATGCTCGATTGGGAAGCGCCGACCGGCGGCTATCTGCTGCAGGCCTGTTTTGC
>CAZUYG010000785.1:0-2270 GCA_964624265.1 uncultured Candidatus Odyssella sp. | reverse complement strand
GTCGACGACGACAAGCTCGATGCCAAGAGCGTCGAAGTGGCGAGCAAGCTCGCGAACGGCGCGCGCACCGCGATCAGCTTCACGAAATATGCGCTCAACAACTGGCTGCGCATGATGGGGCCCAATTTCGACACCTCGCTCGCGCTGGAATTCATGGGTTGGGACACCGGCGACGCGACCGAAGGCATCGCGAGCTTCCGCGAGAAGCGCAAGCCCTCGTTCCCGAAATCCTCGCCGGTCTGAGAGGGCAAGATGCGCGGCCTCAAGGGTAAGACCGTCGTCATCACCGGCGCGGGCGGCGGCATCGGCCAGGCGCTGAGCGTGCGCTTCGCCGAGGAAGGCTGCCGGCTCGGCCTGATCGACATGAACCCGCAGGCGCTCGAGGCCGCGGCCCAGCGCGCCCGCGGCGCCGGCGCCGCCGACGTCTCCACCTACCCGATCGACATCACCGACTATGCGGCGGTGAAAAGCGCGGTCGATTCGTTCGCCGGGGACGCGGGCCGCATCGACGTGCTCGTGAACAATGCCGGCTACGACAAGTTCACGCTGTTCCTCGATACGAAGCCGGACTTCTGGGACAAGGTGATCGCGGTCAACCTGAAGGGCGCGATCCACCTGCACCACGCGGTCCTGCCGCACATGGTCAAGGCAAAGACCGGCAAGGTGGTCAACGTCGCCTCCGATGCCGGCCGCGTCGGCTCCTCCGGCGAGTCGGTCTACGCCGCCTGCAAGGCCGGCCTGATCGCGCTGACCAAGACGCTGGCGCGCGAGATGGCCCGGTCCAACATCAAGCTCAACGCGGTGGCGCCGGGCCCGACCGATACCGCCCTCTTCCACGGGTTCATCGGCGAGGGCGAAGCCGGACAGAAAGTCCACGCTGCGCTCGAGAAGTCGATTCCGCTGCGCCGCATCGCGAAGCCCGAGGACATCGTCGGCGCCATCGTATTCCTCGCCAGCGACGACGCAGACTACATCACCGGGCAGGTGATCAGCGTATCGGGCGGGCTGACCATGGCGGGATGAGCCCCAGCCGGCGCCGCTGTCCGCTATAGGGCCGCTTAGGCATAGAATATCGCCATCACCTCGGCGACTAACGCAGGTTTTTCAGACCCTTCGACGACGATCTTGCATTCCGATGTAAGGCGGATACCGGCGTTCTTCTCCGCATCCGCTGCTTTCAGGGCCTGATAGAGGCAAATGCGCGAACCCGATGGAACCATGCCGGTATAGCGCACCTTGTTGGATCCGTAGTTCAGCGCTTGGCGACAGCGGACCTCAAGCACGCTCTTGATCAGCCGCGGCAGCAGCGAGAGCGTCAGATAGCCGTGGGCGATCGTCTTGCCGCCGGGCATCTCCCTGGAGGCACGGACGGGATCGACATGGATCCACTGATGGTCGCCGGTGGCCTCGGCGAACTTGTCGATCATGGCCTGGTCGACAGTGATCCACGGCGACGGCCCGAGCGTCTCGCCCACATGTTTTGGAAGATCGGCCACGGCGACGACGAGGGGCAGGCTCACGGCGTTCATCCTTCGAAGATGGCTTCGGGCAGGAAAGCCGAGACGACGACGTTCGGCACGTCCACGACGTTGCTGATCTTGAGGTCGAGCGCCACCGAGCAGATCGCGTAGGCCTGCTGGCGCGTGAAGCCCCGCTCCTCCACCAGCAGATCGATCATGTTCAGCAGCGCGTTGCGGCAGGCGAGGTTGAGGTCCGGCCCGTGCTGCACGCCCTTCTCGTCCACCGGCATTCCGGTCGTGGCGATGAAGCGCTCGGGCATGCCCCATTTCGGGTCGGCGAAATAGGTCGAGCGGCGGAAGCGCGGCCAGACGATCTTCTTGCGCGCGGCCTCGCCCTTGTGCAGGCGGAAGCGCACGACGCAGGTGGCCCCCATCTCGATCGCGGTGAGGCACACCTCGCCGTCGCCCTGGGCGAAATGCCCGTCGCCGGTCGAGAACAGCGCGCCGTCCACCGACACCGGCAACAGCAGTGACGCGCCTTTCGTGAGCTGCTTGATGTCCATGTTGCCGCCGTTCTCGCGCGGCGGGCCGGTGCGCAGGCCCTGCGCGGCAACCGCGCCCATCGGCGGGATCGCGTGCAGCGGATCGGGCGGCGCCGCGAAGCCGCCGCGCGCGCGCAAATCCGCCTCGCGCTTGCTCCACGCAACCAGCTGCGCGGCCGAGGGAGCCACGCCGGAAATGCCCATGAACGGCGCGCCCGGAATGCGAACGCCGGGCAGGTCTTTCGAAGTCGCCCAGCCATCGGCCATC
>CAZUYG010000784.1:0-2277 GCA_964624265.1 uncultured Candidatus Odyssella sp. | reverse complement strand
CGCCACGGGGCCCTGGCCGGCGAGGATCTCCGGCTGATCGTAGGCGTGCGGAACCAGGGCGCCGGTTTCGGCGGCGCGCTTCTGGCTAGCCGCGAGCGCGTCCGCATACACCTTGCCGACGATGTTCACCGCCGCGCCCAGTTCCTTGAGCCGCGCCACCTTCGCCGGACTGATGACTTCGGGCACGAAGATCTCGGCGCGGTGTCCCAGCGTCCTCGCCGCATGCGCCACGGCGATGCCGTGATTGCCGCCCGAAGCCGCGATCACGCCCGAAGCGGGCACGACCGCCGAAAGCATACGATTGAATGCGCCGCGCGGCTTGAACGACGCCGTCACCTGCAGGCACTCGAGCTTCAGGGTCAGCGGATGCGCTATGCCTTCGAACGTGCCCGCCGCCAGGTCGATCACCGGCGTCCGCCGCACATGCGGCGCGATGCGCGCCGCCGCCTGTTCGATCGCCGTCTTCCCTATTTCGTCGGTCACCGCTGAGCGCCCTCCAATGCCGCGAGCACCTTAGCGCGCTCGGCGCGATAGCGCGCGGATTTCCCCGTCACCTCGAAGCCGAAGCGGCGATAGAGCGCATAGGCGGCGGCATTGCGGTCGGAAACGGCCAGGCGCACGCGCGGTCCGGCGCGCCGCGCGGCCTCGGCCAGCGCGTGCTGCATCAGAAGCGCGCCGACGCCGCGGCCCTGCTCGCGCGGTTCCACCGCGATGCTTTCGATCCAGGCCGCATTGCCGGCCGGCTCGATCTGGCAGAAGCCGAGCGGAACGCCGCGGCGCTCGGCGACGAGCACGAGCGCCGGCGCCAGCACGTCCGCCATCTCGGCGCCGGTCAGCGGCACGGCCGCGGCCGAGCCGGCATAGGCGCGGTTGTGAATCCCGGCCAGCGCCTCGGCCAACGCGGCCGTGCCGTCGAGCACGCGCACCGCGATGTCGTGCCGGCGCCGCGGCTCGTCGCGCCCGGCTTCCTCGCACACCATGTCGAGCTCGCTCTCGATCGCCGCGAAGCCGCGGGCCTCGAGGAAAGCAGCCAGCCCCACCCACCGTTCCGGGCAGAGGCATTGCAGCAGCACGGCGGCCGGCGCGTCCATCTCGGCGATGTGGCGCAGCAATGTCGAGCCGATCCCGCGCCGGCGCAGCGCCGGCGCCACCACGATGCGGAAATGGCGCACCCACGGCGCCGCGTGATCGCGCAACGCCGGCGTGGCGACGCCGGCGATCGCGCCCTCGGCTTCGGCAATGCGGAAATCGCGTCCGCCGCGGCTCTGCGGCAGTGCCGCGAAGCGCTGCCATTCCTCGGCGGAAATCGCGCCAATTGCCGGGTCGACGGCATGCGCGGCGGTGAAGAAGGCGGCAATGGCCGGAGCATCGCCGGGCGCGATCGCGCGAACCTGCGTTGCGCCCGGCGGGCCTGCGTCGGCATCGGCATGGCTGCTCGGCAAGCCCCGTGCCCTCCGCGTCCGATTGAGCCGCAATGCTAGAAGCGCGGCAGCCGATGGTCCAGCGCCGCGCCGCGGCGCCGTTCGGCCGTCACGCGGGCCAGGACACCGCGCGCAGCGCCTCCAGCCATTCGGGCGGAAGCACGAGGCGCTTCACCTCGTAGTCGCCGCCGTCGCGATGATCCTCGTCGATGAAACGCGTATCGCCGGTGGCGAGGTCGATCGTCACCAGGCCGAAATGCATCGTCTGCATCGTCGCGGCCTGAAAGGCCTTGACGCTCGGCGCCGCACCCTCGGGGTTGTTCACGTGGCGCAGCGGGCGGTCGAACCGCCAGAACACGTTTCCCGTCGGGCCGAACGCCCGATTGACGGCCGCGATCGCCTCGTCGGGCGTTGCGAAGCGCAACGCCGCCCTACGTGTTCATCGAGGCGAAGAATTCCTGGTTGCTCTTCGTCTCTTTGATCTTGCCCATCAGGAACTCCATCGCATCGGTGACGCCCATCGGCATCAGGATACGGCGCAGCACCCACATCTTCTGCAAGGTGGCCTGATCGACGAGCAGCTCTTCCTTGCGCGTGCCCGACTTCGTGATGTCGATCGAGGGCCAGGTGCGCTTGTCGGAAAGCTTGCGGTCGAGAATGATTTCCGAGTTACCGGTGCCCTTGAACTCTTCGAAGATCACCTCGTCCATGCGGCTGCCCGTATCGATGAGGGCCGTCGCGATGATCGAAAGCGATCCGCCCTGCTCGATGTTGCGCGCGGCGCCGAAGAAGCGCTTCGGCCGCTGCAGCGCGTTGGCGTCCACGCCGCCGGTCAGCACCTTGCCCGAAGACGGCA
>CAZUYG010000783.1:0-2283 GCA_964624265.1 uncultured Candidatus Odyssella sp. | reverse complement strand
CCGTCGACGAAGGTCTTGATGTTGATGATGACCTTCTCGCCCATGTCGATGCGGCCCTCGATCGTGGCCGAGCCCATGTGCGGCAGCAGCACCACGTTGTCGAGCGACATCAGCTTGGGGTTCACCGCGGGCTCGTGCTCGAACACGTCGAGGCCGGCGCCGGCGATCTCGTTGGCCACCAGCATGCGGGTCAGCGCGTTCTCGTCGATCACCTCGCCGCGCGCGGTGTTCACGACGATCGCGTGCGGCTTCAGGAGCTTCAGGCGCCGCGCCGAGAGCAGGTGATAGGTGCCGGGCGTGTGCGGGCAGTTCACCGACACCACGTCCATGTGCGCCAGCATCTGGTCGAGGCTCTCCCAATAGGTCGCCTCGAGCTCCTGCTCCACGTCGGGATGAACGCGCTTGCGGTTGTGATAGTGCACCGACAGGCCGAAGCCCTTCGCGCGCCGCGCCAGCGCCTGGCCGATGCGCCCCATGCCGATGATGCCGAGGCGCTTGCCCCAGATGCGGTGGCCGAGCATCGTGGTCGGGCCCCAGCCGGCCCATTTGCCCGAGCGCATCAGCCGCTCGCCCTCGGAGAGGCGGCGCGAGACGGCGAGGATCAGCGCCATCGTCATGTCGGCCGTGTCCTCGGTGAGGACGCCGGGCGTGTTGGTCACGGTGATGCCGCGCTCGCGCGCCGTGGCCAGGTCGATGTGGTCGACGCCGGTGCCGAACGAGGCGATCAGGCGCAGCTTCTGCCCGGCCTGGGCGAGCACGCCCTTGTCGATGCGGTCGGTCACGGTGGGCACGAGGACGTCGGCGATTTTCGTCGCCTCGATCAGCTCGGCCTGCGTCAGGGGCTTGTCGTCGCGGTTCAGCCGCGTGTCGAACAGCTCCATCATCCGGGTTTCGATGACCTCGGGCAGCTTCCGCGTCACCACCACCACCGGCTTGGATTGAGGCATAGGGCCGTCCCTGGAGGGTTTTTCGTTGATCAGCGGCCCGCTTGCCGGGCGCGACGCCAAAGGGGCCGCTCGGCGAGGGCCGTTGGCAGTGCGAGGTTGGGTAGCAAGGGCGGGTGGGCTTGTCCAGCCGCCGCGGTCCCGCCGGAAAGCCGCAGCCGAGATCGACTCTTGACGCCGAGTCGTGGCGGATTCATGAAGCGTCGGTGTTCGAGAGTCGTTCCCCGGCGTTGGGGGGCGCCGTCCGGGCGAGTCCGCCCGTATAGAGGGCATGGGGGTCAAGCGGGCAGCATTTCTGCTGAGTCTGGCCGCCGCCGGTCTGGCCGGCGGTGCGTCCGCGCGCGCCGAGGGCGATCTGCCGCGTTTCGCGTCGCTGCGCCACGACGCGGTGCATGTGCGCGCCGGGCCGAGCCAGGATTTCCCGATCCGCTGGACTTTTCAGCGCCAGGGCCTGCCGGTGCAGATCCTGCGCGAATACGAGCATTGGCGTTACGTGCGCGATGCCGAGGGCGGGGAGGGCTGGGTTCACGCCAGCGGCCTGCGCCGTCAGCGCACCGTGCTCGTGACCGGCGCCACGCGCGTCCTGCGCGCCGATCCGGTGGAGCACGGCAAGCCGGTGGCGCGGCTCGAAACCGGCGTCGTCGCGCGGCTCGAAAAGTGCGAGCGGGTCTGGTGCCGGCTTTCCGTGAAGGGCTACACCGGCTGGGTCAAGCAACAGGAAGTGTGGGGCATCCGGCCCGGCGAAAGGCTGGAATAGATGATCCGCTTCCTGCTGCGCTGGACGCTCTATCTGGCGCTGGCGGGCGGGCTGCTGATCGGCGCGGCCGTGCTCTATTACGGCCACGATCTGCCGCCGCTCGAAGGCATCCACGAGGTCAAGCGCCGCCCGCTCGTCACCGTGCAGGGGCCGGATGGCCGCGTGCTCGCCACCTATGGCGATCTCTATGGCGAGCCCGCGAAGCTCTACGACCTGCCGCCCCATGTCGTGCGCGCGGTGATGGCGATCGAAGACCGGCGCTTCTACGGCCATTGGGGCGTCGATCCGATCGGTCTCGCGCGGGCGGCCGTCGCCAACATCATGAGCGGGCGCATCCGCCAGGGCGGCAGCACGCTCACGCAGCAGCTCGCGAAGGTCGCGTTCCTCACGCCCGAGCGCAGCTTCGGCCGCAAGTTCCGCGAGGCGCTGCTCGCGCTGCGCATCGAGGACCGCTTCACGAAGGACGAGATCGTCACGTTCTACCTGAACCGCGTCTATTTCGGCTCGGGCGCCTACGGCATCGAGGCAGCATCGCGGCGCTTCTTCGGGCGGGCGGCGAAAGACCTCACGCTCTATCAGGCG
>CAZUYG010000782.1:0-2289 GCA_964624265.1 uncultured Candidatus Odyssella sp. | reverse complement strand
GCTGCGTGCCTTTCCCGCGCAGCACGTCGCCGGCATAGGCGAGGCGGAGCGGACGCGGCGCGTTGGCGAGGCGCGTCGTCGCGATGCGCGCCACCTGAACGGTAATGTCGGTGCGCAGCCCCATCATGCGCTGCGAGACCGGGTCCATCAGCCGGAACGTCTCGTTGGTCATCGCGGCGCCGGCGCCGTCGAACAAGGTGTCCTCGAACTCGACCAGCGGCGGATCGACCCAGTCGTAGCCGTAGCCCGCGAAGCAGGCGCGCAGGCGCTGCACCAGATCGGCCGCGAAGGCCGCGTCGGGCGGTAGGATATCGCGCAGGCCCGCGGGCAGCAGCGCTGTGGTTTCGGCCTCGGTCATGTCGGCGGATTCGGTGCGGACGGCTCACGGGTCGCGCGGCGGAGGCCGGAACATAGAGCCTTCCCGCGGCTCCGGGGAAGCGCCGAGATACGGCGCGGGACGCCCGCAGCTTTTATGCACCCGGCCGCGCCGCGGGCCTGCTACATTCGTATAAGAATCCGAAACCGCCCTTTTACGCCCCCTGGCCTGAGCCGCGCATGCCGAAGCAACGCACCGGTCCCGTCACCGTCGCCCTGTTTGCCGGGGGCGCCACGATCGGCCTCGCCGTGGCCGCGCTCTGGGGCCTCGGCGTGCTGACCGGGCAGCCCGCGCCGGAAACGGTGCAGGACGATCGCGTTCCGGCCGCGGCGGCGGAGAAGAGCCGCAGCGCGCCGCCCGCCGTGGTCTGGGACCGCACCTATGGCGGCACGCGCATCGATGCGGCGCGGCGCATCCTGCCCTGGGGCAAGGACGGCTTCGTCATCGCCGGACGCACGCGCTCCAAGGGCCAGGGCGGCGACGACGTGTGGCTCGTGTTCCTCGACGCCGAAGGCAAGGAGACCGGCGAGCGCCTCATCGGCAGCCCCGATTTCGACTGGCTCACCGCGATGATCGCGACGCGCGACGGCGGCCTGTTGCTGACCGGCTCGCGCAGCGACAAGGAGATCACCCGCTCCACGGGCTGGGTCGTCCGGCTCGACCCCAAGGCCGACGAACTCTGGCGGCACGAGTTCGACGCCGGCGACCCGAAGGGCACGAGCGGCCTCACCTCGATCGACGAACTGCCCGATGGCGGCCTGATCGCCGCCGGCTCGACGACCGTGAAGAGCGCCGGGCAATACGACGGCTGGCTGCTGCGTCTCGACAAGGACGGCAAGGTCGTCTGGCAGAAGACGGTGGGCGGCCCGGAGGAGGACGCGCTGTTTTCGGTGGCGGCGCTTCCCGACGGCGGGGCGATCGCCGCGGGCGCCTACGGCGCGGACGGGCAGGGCTGGCTGCTGCGCATCGACGCCAAGGGCGAGACGGTCTGGGAAAAGCGCTACGGCGGCACCGGCTACGACGTGTTCAACGCGGTCATCCGCCACGCCGGCAACGGTTTCGTCGCGGCCGGCACGACGCGCTCCAAGGGGCCGGCCGGCGGCGCCGCCTGGGTCATGCGCCTCGACGCGAAGGGCGAGCCGCTGTGGGAGCGGCTGCTGACGCCGGTGAAAGCCGCCACCGCCAACTCGGTGCTCGCGCTCGCCGACGGCGGCCTGCTGGTCGCGGGCGGCAGCATCGTCGAGCCCGGGCTCGGCAACGCGACCGAGAAGGCGTGGCTCGCGCGGCTGGGCCCGGACGGCGCGGTGCTCTGGACCAAGGTGTTCGACTCGTCCGCCGACGAGAACCTGTTCTCGGCCGTGGCGCTGCCCGATGGCGGCTTCGCCGTCGCGGGCTTCACGGCCGCCAAGGGCGCCGGCGAGGGCGATATCTGGGTCCTCCGCCTCGGCTACAAATAGGATGGGCGGCCGGTTCGATCTCGTCGTCCGCGACGCGACGGTGGCGACCGCCGCCGACACGATGCGCTGCGATATCGGCATCCGCGGCGGGCGCATCGCGGCGCTCGGCGAGGACCTCGCCGGGGGCGCGGAAGAGATCCGCGCCGATGGCGCGCTGGTTACGCCGGGCGGCGTCGACGGACACTGCCATTTCGAGCAGGAATTGCCCGACGGCGCGCAGCTCGCCGACGACTTCCTGTCCGGGACGCGTTCGGCCGCGTGCGGCGGCACGACGACGATCATTCCGTTCGCCTGCCAGTTCAAGGGCCAGTCGATGCGCGCGGCCGTCGACGACTATCACCGCCGCGCCGAGGGCAAGCCGGTCATCGACTACGCGTTCCACCTGATCGTGTCCGATCCGAACCCGCAGGTGCTCGGCCAGGAGCTGCCGGCGCTCATTCGCGACGGCTATACGTC
>CAZUYG010000781.1:0-2300 GCA_964624265.1 uncultured Candidatus Odyssella sp. | reverse complement strand
CATGCGCGCGCACACGAAGAAGCCGGTGAAGTTCACGCTGCCGGGGCCGATGACGATCGTCGATACGCTGGCCGACGACCACTACAAGAGCCGCGAGAAATTGGCCTTCGCGTTCGCCGAGGCGCTCAACGCCGAGGCGCGCGACCTCGAGGCCGGCGGCGCCGACGTGATCCAGTTCGACGAGCCGGCGTTCAACGTGTTCCCCGGCGAGGTGCGCGATTGGGGCATCGCGGCGCTGGAGCGCGCCGCCGAAGGCCTCAAATGCAAGACCGCCGTGCACATCTGCTACGGCTACGGCATTGCCGCGAACCTCGCCTGGAAGCAGACGCTCGGCGGCCAGTGGCGCCAATACGAAGACGTGTTCCCGCTGCTCGCCAAGAGCAGGATCGGCCAGGTCTCGCTCGAATGCGCGAACAGCAAGGTGCCGATCGAATTGCTCGACCTGCTGAAGGGCAAGGACGTGCTCGTGGGCGCCATCGACGTCGCCAACGAGACGCCCGAGACGCCGGAGCAAGTGGCCGCCACGATCCGCACCGCGATGAAGCACGTGCCGGCCGAGCACCTGTTCCCCTGCACCAATTGTGGCATGGCGCCGATGGCGGCGGACCTGGCGTGGAAGAAGGTGGAAGCGCTGGCGAAGGGCGCGGCGATCGTGCGGAAGGAACTCGGCGCTCGTTAGCGGCGAGAGATCCTTCGCTTCGCTCAGGATGACGCTATATGTATAGCGTGAGCCCCGTCATGCTGAGCGCAGCGAAGCATCTTTAGGCAGCTATGCCCGCCAAGAACGAAGCCAAATCCCCCGCCAAGCATCTCTACCTCGTCGACGGGTCGGGCTACATCTTCCGTGCGTTCTTCGCGATCCAGCGCGGCGGGAAGCCGATGACGCGCGCGGACGGAACGCCGACCGGCGCCGTCTATGGCTTCACCAACATGCTGCTGCGCCTGATCGACAAGGCGCTGGCCGACAAGGCCGTCGATTATCTCGCCGTGATCTTCGACAAGGCCGAGAAGACGTTCCGCAACCAGATCTACCCCGACTACAAGGCGCACCGCCCGGATGCGCCCGAGGAGCTGGTGCCGCAATTCCCGATGGTGCGCGACGCCACGCGCGCGATGGGCCTGCCCTCGATCGAGCTCGACGATTACGAGGCCGACGACATCATCGCGAGCTATGCGATGGCGGCGTCGAAGGCCGGCATCGCCGTGACCGTCGTCTCGTCGGACAAGGATTTGATGCAGCTCGTCGGCGCCAGCGCCGACGGCGTGACGATCGGGATGTACGACCCGATGAAGGACAAGCCGATCGGCCCGGCCGAGGTGATGGAGAAGTTCGGCGTGGGGCCGGAGAAAGTCATCGACGTGCAGGCGCTGGCCGGAGACTCGGTCGACAACGTGCCCGGCGTGCCCGGCATCGGCGTGAAGACCGCGGCCGAGCTGATCAACACCTACGGCGACCTCGAAACGCTGCTCGCGCGCGCCGGCGAGATCAAGCAGCCGAAGCGGCGCGAGACGCTGCTGGCCAATGCCGAAAAGGCGCGCATCTCGAAGCAGCTCGTGACGCTCAAGACCGACGTGGCGCTGCCGATGCCGATCGAGGCGATGGCGCTCAAGAAGCCCGATCCGGCGATCCTGGGCCCGTTCCTCGCCGCCAACGGCTTCCGGAGCATCCTCGCGCGCTATGGCATCGACGGCGGCGCCGCGCCCGAGGCGGCGCCCGCCGCAACGCCCGCCGGGCAGGCAGCCCTCGAGCTCGCGCCGCCCGCGCCCACGGCCGAGCAGGCCAAGCACCCGCTGCCCTCGCCGTCACTGACCGCGATCGACCGATCGGCCTACGCGCTCGTTCAGGACGAAGTCGTTCTGAACGAGTGGATCGCGCGCGCGCAGGAGGCGGGCACCGTCGCGTTCGACACCGAAACGAATTCGCTCGACGCCGTGCGCGCTGAGATCGTCGGCTTCTCGCTGGCGCTCGGCCCGAACGAGGCGTGCTACGTTCCGGTGGCGCATGTTTCGGGCGGCACGCAGGGCACGCTCGCGCTCGACGCCCCCAAGACCGACGGCGCGATCCGCCAGATCCCGCGCGAGCGCGCGATGGCGCTGCTGAAGCCGCTGCTCGAGGACGATTCGGTCCTCAAGATCGGCCACAACATCAAATACGACGCGCAGGTGGTGGCCCGGCACGGGATCGCGATCGCGCCGCACGACGACACGATCCTGATGTCGTTCGTGCTCGACGCCGGCAAGCACGGCCACGGCATGGACGAGCTTTCCGACCGATACCTTCAGCACAAGACGATCGCCTA
>CAZUYG010000780.1:0-2301 GCA_964624265.1 uncultured Candidatus Odyssella sp. | reverse complement strand
CGCGCGGATTTCGGCGATGCAGGAACAGCCTTTCGTCTCGTCGCGATTGGCGACCGTGCCCGAGCCGACGATCGTGCCGGCGGACAGAGCGCGCGTCTTGGCCGCGTGCGCGATGAGGCGCGGCAGATCGAATGTCATGTCCGCGCCGGCGTTGCACTGCCCGACGAGCTTCCCGTTGAGCGTCGCCAGCAGCGGCCGGTGGATCGTGCCGCCTTTCCAGGCGTCGCCGAGCTCGTCGGGCGTCGCCATCACGGGCGCGAAGGCCGTCGACGGCTTGCCGTGCAGGAAGCCGAAGCCCTTGGCCAGCTCGGCCGGAATGAGTCCGCGCAGGCTCACGTCGTTGACGATGGTGAGCAAGTGAATGCGCGCCGCGCACTCGGCCTCCGTCGCGCCCATCGGCACGTCGCCCGTGACCGCGACGATCTCGCCCTCGAAATCGATGCCCCAGGCCTCGTCCGCCATTGCGATATCGTCGTGCGGGCCCTGCATGGTGTCGGAACTGCCCTGGTACATGAGCGGGTCTTCGTATGCGCTCGCCGGCAGTTCGGCGCCGCGCGAGCGACGCACGCGCTCGGCATGGACGAGATAGGCGCTGCCATCCACCCACTGATAGGCGCGCGGCAGCGGCGCCATCGCCTGCTTCGGATCGAACGCAAACGTGCCCACCGCCACCTTGCCGGCGTTGAGGCCCTTGTAAAGGACCTCGAGCGCCGCGCACTTCTCCGGCCACGCATCGAGCGCCGCCTGAAGCGTGCTCGCAATGCCTTCGGCCTTCACCGCTTTCCGGAGGTCTTTCGAAACCACGACGAGCGTGCCGTCGCGCGTGCCGTCCTTGATCGTACCGAGCTTCATTCCGCGAGTATCCTTTCCCGTCTTGGCGCTACGTTCGGGCCGGCGCCGCGCCGTGACCAAACGCGCGTCTGGAGCTTCGCCGTTTCGTTATCAGGCTTTCAGCACGCCACGCCTGATCTGATCGAGTTCGATCGATTCGAACAGCGCCCGGAAATTGCCCTCGCCGAAGCCCTCGTCGCCCTTGCGCTGGATGATCTCGAAGAAGATCGGTCCGATGACGGTCTTCGTGAAAATCTGCAGCAGGATTCCCCCGCCCTTCGTCGGCGCGCCGTCGATGAGGATCCGGCGCGAACGCAGCTCCGGCACCGGCTCGCCATGGCCCGGCAGGCGCTTGTCGATCGCTTCGTAATAGGGCTCCGGCGTGTCCTGGAACTCGACGCCGGACTTCCGCAGCAGATCGACCGTGCCGTAGATGTCGGCGGTCGACAGCGCGATGTGCTGGATGCCTTCGCCCTTGTAGGCTTCGAGATATTCCTGGATCTGCGACTTGTCGTCGGAGCTCTCGTTGATCGGAATGCGGATCTTGCCGCATGGGCTGGTCATCGCACGGCTTTTGAGGCCGGTGAGCTTGCCCTCGATGTCGAAATACTTGATCTCGCGGAAATTGAAGAGGCGCTTGTAGAACTGCGCCCACGGGTCCATGCGCCCGCGATGCACGTTGTGCGTGAGATGATCGATGCCGGCGAGGCCCGCGCCGGGACCGTGCTCGCCGGTCGGCTCGAAATCGATGTCGTAGATCGTGCCGCGCGGCCCGTAGCGGTCGACGAGGTAGATGAGGCTGCCGCCGATGCCGCGGATCGACGGAATGTTCAGCTCCATCGGCCCGGCCGTGGTCGGCCCCGGTTCCGCGCCCATCGCGAGCGCGCGGCGGAACGCCGCGGAGGCGCTCTTGACGCGGAACGCCATCGCGCAGACCGACGGGCCGTGCACGCGCGCGAAAGACTGCGCGAAACTGTCGGGCTCCGCGTTGAGGATGAAATTCGTGTCGCCCTGCTTGAACAGCGTCACGTTCTTCGAGCGGTGACGCGCCACGGCGGTAAAACCGAGCTGCTCGAACAGACCGGCGAGCGCGGCCGGATCGGGCGCCGAATACTCGATGAATTCGAAGCCGTCCGTGCCCATAGGGTTGACGTCGTCCGGCGGCGGCGCGGTGATCTGGGCCATGGCGCAATTCCTCGAGCGGATCCGGCCAAGCTAACGGATCATCCGCACGATGCAATATCCGGGGCCGGGCACGCCTATGACCGGCGCTCTTCCGGGCCTCGCCCGTGGTCGCGCCAATACGAATAATAGCCTTGATGCATCGCGGCGCCGGCCCGCTTGACGTCGAGAGTCGGGAAACGGGCGTGCAGCCGCGCATGGGCCTCGGCTGGCGCGAGGCCCTGGTCGCCGATCAGGTCCGCGAGGCTGCAGACCATCGATAGCACGGCGTCGCATTCGCGCTCCAGC
>CAZUYG010000779.1:0-2305 GCA_964624265.1 uncultured Candidatus Odyssella sp. | reverse complement strand
ACGACGCGGCGCGTCGCGGGTTCGAGGCGCACGACATGGAGCTGATCGCCGCCGCCAAGGCCGAGGCCGCGGCGCTGGCCGACCGTGTAGTGGATGATGCCGGCGTGGCGGCCGAGGACGCGGCCGTCGACATGGACGATCTCGCCGGGCTCGATGGCGCCGGGACGCAGCTTCTCGACGACGGCGGCGTAGGAGCCGTTCGGGACGAAGCAGATGTCCTGGCTGTCCGGCTTGTCGGCGACCGGCAAGCCGAATTGCTCGGCGAGCGCCCGGGTCTCGTCCTTCGTCATGCCGCCCAACGGGAAGCGCAGCAGATCGAGCTGCGCCTTCGTCGTCGCGAACAGGAAGTAGCTCTGGTCCTTCGCCGGGTCGGCGGCGCGCAGCAGAAGCGGCCCCCACGGCCCCGCCTCCCGGCGCGCATAGTGTCCGGTGGCGAGCGCGTCGGCGCCGAGGTCGCGCGCGGTGTCGAGCAGGTCGCGGAATTTGACCCGCTGATTGCACCGCACGCACGGGATCGGCGTCTCGCCGGCGAGATAGGTGTCGGCGAAATCCTCCATCACCGCCTGGCGGAAGCGGCTTTCGTAGTCGAGCACGTAATGGGGAATGCCGATCGCGTCAGCGACGCGGCGGGCGTCGTGGATGTCTTGTCCGGCGCAGCACGCGCCCTTACGGCCGATGGCCACGCCGTGGTCGTAGAGCTGAAGCGTGACGCCGACGACGTCATAGCCCTCGCGGGCGAGCAGCGCGGCCGTGACCGAGCTGTCGACGCCGCCCGACATGGCGACGACGACGCGGGTGCGCGCAGGCTCTTTGTCGATGCCGAGGGAATTCATCGCGGCGAATATAGGTTCCGCCGCCCCGGGCGCAAGGCACGCCCGGATTTGCCGCACTCTTTACCCGCTCAGGCCGGCACCCGCTCCGGGAAATGCGAAGCGAACACGGTGAGCGCCAGAGCGCGAAGGCCCTCGCGCTGCGCGCCGCGATACGGGTGCTCGAGGTTCAATTCGAAGCGGACATGCGGAATGCCCAGCAGATCGCGGTAAATCGTCTTCACCTCGGCGGTTTCGACCGTCTGGTCGACGCGCACGCGGCGGAATTTGTCGCCGCATTCGACCTGTCCCGAGGTTCCGTTGCGTCGCAGAAGTGCCATGAGCCGTCTCGCTCCCTCCCGAGGAGCGCTCCCCGTCTGCCCGGCCGCGCCACGATCGGCGCGGCCTGGATGTGGATGCTACGAGCGGTCTTTGCACATATCGTTACACGGAATTGCGAACGGAAAGTAACCGGCAACGAATTTCGCAGCCACGGCAACCTTCACGCGAAGTTAGTCCGGAAACGTAAACGCGGCGTTTACCAAGTCGTCGGCGATGAGGTTGCGCCCGCGCTCCGCGGCCCGCGCGCCGTGCAGCCAGACCGCCGCCGCGGCCGCTTCGAATGCCGGCATGCCCTGCCCGAGGAAGCCGAGGATCATGCCGGCGAGCACGTCGCCGGTCCCCGCGCTGGCCAGCCATGGCGGCGCGTTGCCGTTGATGGCCGCCCGGCCCGACGCATCCGCGACGATCGTGTCGCTGCCCTTGGCGACGACGACGGCGCCGGTCGCCGTCGCCGCCGCGCGCGTTCGCGTCAGCCGGTCGCCTGCCCCGCCTCCGAAGACGCGTGCGAACTCCCCGGCATGGGGCGTCAGCACTGTCGGTGCGCGCCGGCCGGCGAGGCCATCGGCATGGTCCGCGAAGGCCGTGAGCGCATCGGCGTCGAGCACGGCCGGCAGCCGCGCTGCGAGGCACGCAGTGATGCAGGCGCGCGCCTCGGCGCTGCGGCCCAGCCCGGGCCCAACCAGCACCGCCGCCGCCTTGCGCTGGCGCAGCCACTCGCCGAGCGCCGCCGGCTTCGGCCGCGCTGCCACGATAATCGCCGCCGGAAGCGCGGCCAGCATCGGCAGCGACTCGGCCGGGGCGAGTACCGTGACCATCCCGGCGCCGATGCGTGCCGCCGCCGTGGCCGCGAGACGCGCGGCACCGCTCATTTCGCCGGCGATGACGATGACATGGCCGCGCGTGTATTTGTGATCGTCCGGCCTCGCTTCCGGCAGCGCCGCGCGCCACAACGCGGGTCCGTTTTCGGCCGTCGCCGGCGCGATCGCGCCAAGCACGGAATCGGGAATTCCGATGTCGGCGACTGTAAGCGCGCCGCACAAGGCGCGGCCCGGCTGCAGCAGATGCCCTGGCTTCCGGCGGAAAAACGTCACCGTGGCTTCGGCGCGCGCCGCGGCGCCGAGGATCGCGCCGCTGTCGCCCGAAACGCCGCTGGG
>CAZUYG010000778.1:0-2305 GCA_964624265.1 uncultured Candidatus Odyssella sp. | reverse complement strand
GTGCGTCGCCGGAAAGCCCGCTGGTGTCGCGGCCGTGCACGAAGAGGGCGCCGTCGCTGGGCCGGTCGAGGAGGCCGAGCAGATACAGCAGCGACGACTTTCCGGAGCCCGAGGGCCCGGTAATGGCCACGAACTCCCCGGGCATGATCGCGACATCGATCTCGCGCACCAGGGTCACCGGCACGGTGCCGGGCAGGACGCGCGTGACGCCGCGGGCTTCGACCGCGGGCGTCATGCGGCGCCTCGCACGATCTCGACGGGGTTCACCTTGGCGGCCCTGCGCGACGGGATGTAGGCGGCGGCGACGGCCGACACCATCGCGATGCCGCTCGCGATCACGTAGTGCCACACCGACCATTTGAGAATGAACTGCTGGATCTCGACGAGGCCCACCGCCTTGAAGCGGATGATCGAGAGCAGGTAGGTGAGGCAAAGGCCGAGCGCGCAGCCGATGATCGCGCCGAGCGCGCCGAGCGCCAGCCCCTCGAGCAGGAAGATGGTGCGCACGTCGCCCTCGGCGAAGCCCATCGACTTCATGATCGCGATGTCGCGCGTCTTCTCGAAGATCACCGTCGAGATGATGTTGAAGATGCCGAAACAGGCGACGATGAGGATGGCGCTGGTCACCGAATACATGATCATGTTCTGGATGAAGAACACGCCGAACACGCCCTCGTTCGCCTCGTCCCAGCTTTCGGTGCGGTAGCCGAAGCGCGCCTCGATCTTGGCCGCGAGCGGGCGCGCCGCGTTTACGTCGTCGGCGCGCATGCGGATCTGGTTCACGATGTTCGTCTTGCCCTGCAGGATCTGGTTCTTCTTCAGCAGGACGTAGGCATTCACTTCGTCGAAGGCGAGCACGCCGGTGTGCGAGATGCCCACCACCTTCATGCGCATGATGACGCCGGTCGGCGATGTGACCGTGACCGTGTCGTTCATTTCGAGCGCGAGGCGCCGCGCGAGGCCGCGCCCCAGGATGATGCCGTTGCCGGCGGTCTTGAGCGCGTCGAGCGAGCCCAGGACGATATCCTTGTCGATGCGCGTGACGAGGCGTTCGCGGTCGGGCTCGATGCCGGTGATCGTCGCCGATCGCTCCTTGCTGCCGTAGCGCAGGAAGCCCTGACCCGACAGAACCTGGGAGACGGTCAGGCCCTGCCAGATCGTCAACGCCTGCATGATCTGGCCGGCGCGGCGGATGCCGCGGATCTCGGTCTTGGGCTTCACGCCCTTGAGCGCGATGGCGCCGCCGGCATAGGCGATCTCGACGGGCTGGCGCGGCGCGTCGCGGAATTCGTCTTTCATCGTGATGTGCGGCGAGTTGTCGATCACGCGCCGCACGATGTCTTCCTGGAAGCCCTGCATCAGCGAGGCGATCGCGATGAAGAAGCCGACCCCCATCGCGACGCCCAGCACCGAGACGAGCGTCTGGCGCTTGCGGAACTTCAGGTGGGTCAGCGCGATGTCGAGCTTGAGGTTCACCGCGCCGGTCTCACTTGACCGCGGCCGCCGCGCCCTCTTTCGGCGCCGGCGCCGTGCGCGTCTTCACGAAGTCGCCGTCCTTGAGCCCGGGCGGCGGATCGGAAACGACCAGCTCGCTTTCCTTGAGCCCCTCGAGCACTTCCACTTTCGTGGTGCCGACGATTCCGGCCTTGATCGTCCGCCGGCGCGCGCGCGCACCGTCGACGACGAACACCGCTTCGCCGCGCAGCGCGCTGAACGGCACGAGCAGCGCATCCTTGGTTTCGCGCACCACGATGTTCACCTCGGCCGTCATGCCGATCTGGAGCGGCTGTCCGGGGTCGAGCGTGATGCGCACCCGGTAGTTCTTGCTGACCGGATCGCCCTTGGGCGTGAGCGATGTCACGCGCGCCGTGAAGACTCTGTTCGGCCAGGCATCGGCCTTGACGAGCACCTGTTGCCCGCGCTGCACCTTCGGGATGTCTTCCTCGTCGACCTCGGCCTCGATGCGCATTGGCTCGCGCTGGCCGACCCACACCACGACGTCGCCCGCGCGCGGCACTTCGCCGACATTGCCGTCGAGCCTCAACACTTCCCCGTCGAGCGGCGCCGTCAGCGTCAGATCGGCCAGCCGCTGGCGCGCCTGCGCCACCGCGGCCACCGCCTGGGCGTGATCGCTGACCGTGCGCTGGAACTGCTGCTGCGAGGCGAAGTCGCGTTGCGCCAGCATCGACATGCGCGCGACCTCCTGGGTGAGGAATCGTTCCTTCGCCGCGGCCTCGGCGGGCGTGTGCGTGGCCGCGCGGGCGTCGAGGCGCATGAGCACCTCGCCGGCGTTCACCATGTCGCC
>CAZUYG010000777.1:0-2308 GCA_964624265.1 uncultured Candidatus Odyssella sp. | reverse complement strand
GGGCTTGCCGCTCGCGGTGCAGGGCGTCTCCGCGCTCGTGGTCGGCGGGGTCGGGCGGGTCGAGGGCGCCATCCTCGGCGGCCTGATCCTCGCGGTCGCCGAGCAAGTTACCGCGCGCTACGCCGACCAGATCGGCATACCGTCGGGCATGTCGCTCGGCGTTCCGTTCCTGCTGATGATCGTGTTCCTGCTCGTGCGGCCGACCGGGCTGCTCCGGCCCAAGGAGGCGCGCGCATGAAGGGCGCCGCCCCCTGGATCGGCGCGGCCGCGCTGATGATCGCGGTCGCGTTCCTGCTGCGCGATTTCGGCTATTACACCGATCAATACCGCAAGCTGATGCTGTGGGTGGCGCTCGCACTGGGCTTCAATTTCCTGTTCGGCATCGCCGGGCAGGTGGCGTTCTCGCATTTCGCCTTCTACGGCATCGGCGCCTATTCGGTCGTCATCCTCACTTTCAAGCTCGGCCTGCCGCTCGGCCTCTCGATCGTGTTCGGCCTCGGGCTCTGCGCCGCGCTCGCGATCCTGGTGGGCATCGCCGCGACGCGCCTCGAGGGCTTCTATCTCGCGCTCGCGACTCTGGCGTTCGCGCAGCTTTTCCTCGTGTTCCTGACCGAAGGCGGAACGCTGACGGGCGGCGCCGGCGGCATCGCAAATTACCGGCTGCCGGCGCTCGAGATCGGCGGGGCGCGGATCGCCTTGAGCGGGCCCTACTACACGAGCCTGATCGCGCTCGTGCTCATCGCGTCGTTCTTCGTCTATTGGCGCCTCGACCGCTCCTACTTCGGCCGCGCCTGCCGCGCGATCCGCGACAACCCCGAGGCGGCGTCGGCGATGGGCGTCGACGTCGCGCGCACCAAGATCGTCGTCTTCACGGTCACGAGCGTCCTCGCCGGCGCGGCCGGCATGGCCTACGCCTTCGTCGACAACATCGTGAATCCGCCGGTCTTCGGCCTCGAGAACGTGTTCCTGCTGCTGTTCATGGTCATCATCGGCGGCAGCGGGCGGCATTGGGGCGCGGTCTTCGGCGCCGTGCTGCTCTACATGCTGCCCTACGCGCTCACGCCGCTGATCGGGCATCATCAGGCGCTCGTCTTCGGCATCGTGATGGTGGCCGCGATGCTGTTCCGGCCCGACGGCCTCGTCGGCATCTACGACAGGCTGCGCATGCGGCGGGGAGCCCGCGCGTGAGCGGCGCGACGCTCCTTGCGGCGCGCGGCCTGACCAAGCGCTTCGGCGGCCTCACGGCCGTCGACTCGGTCGATTTCGACGTGCGCGCGGGCGAGATCCTCGGCCTCATCGGGCCCAACGGCGCCGGCAAGACGACGACGTTCAATCTCATCGCCGGCGCGCTCGCGCCGACGGCGGGAACGCTGTCGTTCGAAGGCAAGCACATCCAGGGCCTGAAGCCGCACGTGATCGCCGCGCATGGCATCATGCGCACGTTCCAGCACAACATGCCGTTCGCGGGCATGTCGCTGCTCGAGAACGTGCTGGTCGGCGCGCATGTCAATTTCGCCGCCCAGGGGGCCGGGCTCGGCGGCATCGTCGCTGGCAGCGCGAAATCGCGTGCGACCGAAACGATCTCGCGGCTGCAGGCGCTCGACCTCATCGAGTTCGTCGGGCTGACGCCGCTGCTGGAGACGCCGGTCACGGCGCTGTCGTTCGGGCAGGGGCGTCTGCTCGAAATCGCGCGCGCGCTCTGCGGCGGCCCGAAGCTGATGCTGTTCGACGAGCCCGCGGCGGGGCTCACGCCGGCCGAGGCGAACCGCCTCTCCGAGATGATCCGCCAGATCGCGCGCGGCGACATCCCGGTCGCGGGCTTCGACAACGGCATCGCCGTCCTGCTCATCGAGCACGACATGCGCTTCCTGCTGCCGCTGGCCGAACGCATCGTCGTGCTGAATTTCGGGCGCAAGATCGCCGACGGCACGCCGGGCGAGATTCGCAAGAATCCCGCCGTCGTCGAGGCCTATCTCGGCGAGACCGCCGGGTTCGGCGCGGAGGCGCCCGGTGCTTGAGGTCAACAGCGTCTCGGGCGGTTACGGCGCGGCCGGCGTGCTCGGCGGCGTGTCGATCACCGTCGCCAAAGGCGAGTCGGTGGCGCTGCTCGGCCCGAACGGCGCCGGAAAGTCGACCCTGATGGCGGCGATCACCGGCACGCTCACCCGCCGGGGCGGGCGAATCCTGCTCGAGGGCCGCGACCTCGTTCCGCTTGCGAGCCACGATATCGTCGAAGCCGGCGTTGCCCTCGTCCCCGAGGGCCGTCAGATCTTCGCGCCGATGTCGGTGCGCGACAATCTTCGTCTCG
>CAZUYG010000776.1:0-2309 GCA_964624265.1 uncultured Candidatus Odyssella sp. | reverse complement strand
GCCCTGCAATTCGGGCAGAAGATCCGACGGCTTCGAGAAGTGGAACGCGCCCGAGGCGATGAACAGGATGTGGTCGGTCTTCACCGGGCCGTGTTTGGTGGCCACGGTGGTGCCTTCGATCAGCGGCAGCAGATCGCGCTGCACGCCCTCGCGGCTGACATCGGCACCGCCGGCGCGCTCGCTGCGGCCGGCGATCTTGTCGATCTCGTCGAGAAACACGATGCCGTTCTGCTCGGCGTTCCTGATCGCGTCGCCCGTCACCTGCTCCTGGTCGAGCAGCTTATCGCTCTCCTCCGCCACGAGCAGGTCGTAGCTTTCGCCGACCGTCATGCGCCGGCGCTTCGTGCGCTGGCCGAAGGCTTTGCCGAGCATGTCGTTGAGATTGATCATGCCCATCGAGGCGCCGGGCATGCCGGGGATCTCGAAGGTGGGCATCGATCCGCTGCCGCTCTCGGCCAGCTCGACCTCGATTTCCTTCCCATTGAGCTCGTTGTTGCGCAGCTTGCGGCGGAAGGCTTCGCGTGTGTCGGGCCGCGCATCCTTGCCGACGAGGGCCTCGAGCACGCGATCCTCCGCGGCCGCCTCGGCGCGCGCGCGCACGTTTTTCCGCAGGCGCTCCTTCGTCATGCCGATCGAGACCTCGACGAGGTCGCGCAGGATCGAATCGACGTCGCGGCCGACATAGCCGACCTCGGTGAATTTCGTGGCCTCGACCTTCAAGAACGGCGCATCGGCGAGCCGGGCGAGGCGGCGCGCGATCTCGGTCTTGCCGCAGCCGGTGGGGCCGATCATCAGGATGTTCTTCGGCAGCACCTCTTCGCGCATCGATTCGTCGAGCTGCTGGCGGCGCCAGCGGTTGCGCAAGGCGATCGCGACCGCGCGCTTCGCATCGTCCTGGCCGACGATGAAGCGATCGAGCTCCGACACGATCTCGCGCGGGCTGAAGGCGGAGGCCGCGGGCGCGGCAACGGAGGGCTTGGGCATGCTGGTCATGGGTGTTCCAAGAAAGATGACAGGAACCGGCGAGCCGGGGAGGCAAGGAAACGCACGCCAACGGCGCGCCAAGAAATCTCCTCCCCGGCTCCCCGACTCCCGTTCACGTCCCTTACAAAGTTTCGAGGGTGATCTGGTCGTTGGTGTAGATGCAGATATCGGCCGCGATCTTGAGCGACCGGCGCGCGATCGCCTCGGCGTCGAGCTGCGTTTCGGCCATCAGCGCGCGCGCGGCGGCGAGCGCGAACGGACCGCCCGAGCCGATGCCGATGAGCTGATCGACGGGATCGAGCACGTCGCCGGTGCCGGTGAGCACCAGCGACACCTCTTTGTCGGCGACCGCCATCATCGCCTCGAGCCGGCGAAGAAAGCGGTCGGTCCGCCAGTCCTTGGCGAGCTCGACGCAGGCGCGCGTGAGCTGGCCCGGATGCTTTTCGAGCTTGCCTTCGAGCCGCTCGAACAATGCGAACGCATCGGCCGTGGCGCCGGCGAAACCGGCGATGACGCTGCCGCCGCCGAGGCGGCGGACCTTCTTGGCATTGGGCTTCAGCACCGTTTGCCCGAACGTGACCTGGCCGTCGGCCGCGACGACGACCTTGCCGTTGCGCCGGACCGAGAGAACCGTGGTGCCGTGGATGGCGGGAGATGAAGGGTGCGACATGACCGCGCTTACATGGCGTTTTTGCGTGGCCGGTTCAATGGCATCCGGCGCCGCGCCGGGGCCGCGGTTGCCGGGGCAGGCGGGACGTGCTAGCCACGCGGCCGTTTTCCCGCATTTCTGCGACGGAGTTCACCAATGGCCGAAAATCCCGGCAATGGCAGCGGCCAGCCCGCCGGCCAAACCGATCAGCCGCCGCTGATGGTGAAGGGCCAGTACATCAAGGATTTTTCGTTCGAGAATCCGAACGCGCCCGAAGTGTTCATGCAGGGCGACGTTTCGCCCCAGGTGGACATCAGCGTGAACGTCGAGGCCCGCCGCCTGCCGAACACCGATTACGAGGTGGTGCTTTCGATCAAGGTGGACGCCAAGTCCGGCGACAAGCCGGTGTTCCTGTGCGAGCTGGCCTATGCCGGCGTGTTCGCGCTGGGCCCGATCATTCCGCAGGACCAGCACCAGGGCGTGCTTCTGATCGAATGCCCGCGCCTGCTGTTCCCGTTCGCGCGCGCGATCATCGCCGACGCCACGCGCGAAGGCGGCTTCCCGCCGCTGACGCTGCAGCCGATCGATTTCTTCTCGCTGTTCCAGCAGCAGATGCAGTCGCAGCAGGCCCCGCGCTCGTCGATCATCAAGCCGTAGGCATTCCTTACTTTGTCGT
>CAZUYG010000775.1:0-2310 GCA_964624265.1 uncultured Candidatus Odyssella sp. | reverse complement strand
TCACCACCGACGACGCGCGCTTCATCCCGCACGTGATCCTGGACTAGCGCCGATGGCCCTCGAGGCGCTCGAGCTGGTCTGCGGCTGCTGCGAGCTCTGCCTCGCGGTCGCCGATGCTTCCGGCAGCCGCCGCGAATCGCGCGAGGAGCGCGCCGAAAAGGCCGCGCAGACCTCGCGGCTCGTGCGCATGGCGCGCGAGGAGAAGCGCGGCGTGCGCCTCGTCTTCGCCAAGCGCCGCATCGTCGACGTGGAATTCCTCTCCGGCCCCGCCGCCGGCAAGCTCGCCTCGACGATGCCGGACATGGAGCTGAAGCGCCTCGCGCTCTCGATGCCGCATCGCACGGCGCGCTTCGCGATCCGCCGCTTCCTCATCAACCGCAAGGCCAATCGGGTTGCGGGACCCGGCGAGAGCGTGATCAGGCGTTAGATCTTCGTGCCCCACACCGCCCAGCAGCGGTGCGGCACGGCGAGCGGATCGGCCGGGAAGTCGCGCGCGAGCAGCGACGCGTGCTCGGCGTCGAAGGCCGCGACCTTGTCCGGCGAAAGGCTCGCCGCGATCCCGGCGCTGGCCCGAATGCGCCCGCGCCACGCCTCGTGCGTGTACGCCACGTCGGTCTCGAAGCCGAACGATTCGATCGCGCCGAAGCCGCCCTCGCGCAGATCGATGTACCAGGCGGGATACGGCGCCGACTTGCCCGCGCTCGGCCATGCCGGGTTGTGTTTCAGGATCAGATCCTCGGTCGCCGCGACAACGCCGCCGCGCAGGCGCAGCCAATCGAAATGCGCCATCATCAGCGTGCCGCCGCGCTTCAGCAGGCGCCGCGCTTCGGCCGCCGCGCGCGGGCGGTCGAACCAGTGCCAGCACTGGCCGGCGATAACGAGATCGAACACCGCGTCGGGCAGGCCGGTGCTCTCCGCCTTCGCCTCGATCGTGCGCAGCGCGAGGCCGAGCGCCTTCGCGCGCGCGGCGGCCTGCGCGAGCATCGCGGATGCGGGATCGAGTGCGATAACGGCCGCGCCGCACGCGGCCAGGCCGAGCGCGATCGTGCCGGTGCCGGCGCCGAGATCGAGCGCGGCCATGCCCTGGCGCAGCAAGCCCAGCCGCTCGAGCCGCGCGAAGAACTCGGGCGGAAAGCCCGCGCGGTGGCGCGCGTAATCGTCGGCGGTCTTGCCGAAATCGACCGTCATGCCCGCGCCCGCGCGCGGCGCAGCCGCCGTCTGCTCCAGCGGTAGACGAGCGGCGCGATCGCGCCTTCGTAGGCCAGCCACGCGAACGGCCGCACCAGCGGCGAGCCCACGATCGCCGCGGCCCAGCGATAGCGCGGCAGCTCGCGCCAGATCGCGACAAACACGTCGACACCGCGGATCAGCCGGCCCGCGCCGTCGATCGCGTGCAGCCGGCGCATCGCGGTGTCGAAATCGATGTCGTGCCGCTCGAACAGCGCGGGCGCCGTGTTGATGTCGCTCCAGCCGAGCGGCAGCGCGTGCGCCCGCGCGATGCGCTGGTAATGCTCCATCTCGACGCGGCACACCGGGCACGCGCCGTTGTAGCAGACGGTGAGGCGGGGCACGTCCGACATCGAAGCCTCCGGCCGTTAGATGTGGCGCCGGTGCGGGCCTTGGGCAAGCGGCGCCCCGGTGCTTACCGCGCGGTTGCGCGGGCCGCGGTGTCGCGGCCACCGGAGCGGAAACCGTCGCGCGCGCTGCGCCATGCCTGCAGCACCGAATTGTCGCAAACGGCGCGGGCGAGGGCGTTGAAACCCGGCGCCGCGATCAGCCGGCCGAGGCGGCGGTATCCCGGCAGCGCGCTCCAGAGCAGCGCGAACGCGTCGGCGCCGCTCAGCAAGTTGCCGTCGGGATCGAGCACGTGCAGGCGCCGGCGCGCCGTTTCCGGAGCGATCCCGAACTCCGCGAGCGCGTCGGGCTCGCCATTCACGTCGCGCCATGCGATCGCGAGATCGGCGCGCCGCGCCTCCATTTTGTAGATCGCGATGCGCGTGCGCCACACGGAACATCCGCCGTCGTAGAAAACGGTGAACAGCGGCGGCTTGACGGTCTTCGTCATGACGGGCTCCTCAGGTTGCAGAGGTGGAAATGCCGGTGCGCGCCGGCAGCCGCCCCGCGGCCGCCTGGGGGCGCCGCCGCGCCGCGTGCAGCGCCGCCGCGCGCCGCGGCGTGACGGGCCGCTCCAGCAGCGCCGCGATGCCGGAGAGATCGAGCAGCAGCGCGCGCCAGCGATAGCCGGGCAGCTCGCGCCACAGCGCCACGCGCGCATCGAGGCCGATGCGCAGCCGGCCTTTGCGGTCGACG
>CAZUYG010000774.1:0-2315 GCA_964624265.1 uncultured Candidatus Odyssella sp. | reverse complement strand
ACGCCCTTGGGATTGATCTTGAGGTATTCGGGCGTGATCTGCTCGGCCTTCATCAGGTTGATCGCGCGGCTCTCGTGATGGAGCTGCTTTTCGGCCAGGGCGAGGCGCACCTTCTGCGCGCATACCGAAATATTGTGATGATAGAGAACGAGCATTCTTTCCTCCCGGCATCCCGAATTGGCGGCGCATCATAGCGGCGAAAGCCCGTGCGGCGAGCGTTCCGGGCGCCTCATCCATGCGGCAGGCGCGTCGCCGCAATGCGCGGCGAAGGGTTGCCCGGCCGGAGAGAAAGGTTCGGCCTCGTGCTAGGGTCGCTTCGGCGGTTCGAGGGAGGACATCATGGTTTCGATTCAGACGAGGCTCACGCGGCGCGGTTTCGCAGTGGGCGCGGCGGCGATTGGCTTGGTTCCGCTCGGCGCACGCGGCGAGCAGGCAAAACCCGGCAAGGTCTTTCTCGACTACACGCAGAAGGAGCTCGACGACGCCTACGACCAGAGCGTCTGGGCGAAAAATGCGCAGGAGGTCATCAAGCGCTTCGGGACCGCGAGCGCGGCGGTCCGCGCCAAGTACAAGTTCGAAACGATGGCCTATGGCGGCGGCGAGGACGAAAAGCTCGACATCTTCGCCCCGGTGAAGGCGCCGCCGGCCGCCGGCGCGCCGATCCACATGTTCATCCATGGCGGCGCGTGGCGCGGCGGCCGCAAGGAGATGTATTCGTTTCCGGCGACCACCTTCGTCGAGAACGGCGCCATCTACATCGCGATCGGCTTCTCGAGCATTCCGAAGGTGCGGCTGCCCGACATGGCGCATCAGATCCGGAGCGCGATCGCCTGGGCGCACAAGAACGCCAAATCGTTCGGCGGCGATCCCGCCCGCCTGTTCATTTCGGGACACAGCTCGGGCGGCCACCTCTGCGGCGTGGCGCTGGTGACCGATTGGAGCCGCTACGGCGCGCCCGCGAACACGGTGAAGGCCGGACTTTCGGTCAGCGGCATGTACGAGCTCGACCCGGTGATGCTCAGCGCACGCAGTTCCTATGTGAAAATCAGCAGCGAGGAGAAAGCCGCCCTCTCGGCGCTGCGCCAGCTCGATCGTATCGCCTGCCCGGTGACCCTGGCATATGGCGACGGCGAGTCGCCGGAATTCAAGCGCCAGTCGCGCACCATGGCGGCGGCGTTGAAAGCCAAAGGCAAGGCGAGCGAACTGATCGAGGTGAAGGGCGTCAACCATTTCGAGATCATCGAGACGCTCGGCAAGCCCGACGGCGCGCTGGGCAAGGCGGCGCTGAAGCAGATCGGGCGGGCGGCGTAGGCGCGGCGCCGTTAGCGGATCGCCTCGACGAAGAAGCTCTCGTTCTCGCGGTTGTCGAGTTCCACGATTTCGGGGAAGCGCGAGCGGGTCTCGCGGTAGCGGCAGCGCGCCACGGCGGCGAAGCCGGCCTTTTCCAGCGCCTCGGCGGCGAGGTCGTAGGTGAACGGCGTCCGCAGATCGTTGTGCCACACGATCTGCGCGACGAGCTTGGCGCCGAGGCTTTTCCACTGCGCGTCCGGGATCGCAAAATAGGCCGCATCGCGCCGGCAATAGGCGTCGATCGCCTTGTCGAGATCGGGCAGGGCGAGGCGCAGGACCCCGCCGGGCTTCAGCACACGGAGGATGCGCGCCAGCGCCGGGGCGAGGCCGGCCAGCGGTATGTGCGGCAGCACGTGGATCGCCGCCGCGTAGTCGAACGTGCCATCGGCAAAGGGAAGATCGCCGCGCAGGTCCGCCACGCAATCGACGCCGGGCCGCACCTTGTTGTCGGTGTTGATCCAGCCCGGGCGCGGGAACTTCCCGCAGCCGATCTGCAGACGCATGGCGGGCATGGCGGCGGTGCGAACTCGTTGGCGCGACGAAGCCGAAGCCCTACGATATCGCTTCTTCGTTGTCCACGCCGGAGGGAACAGACGTGAGCGAGGCGGTGTTTCTGAATTACACGCAGGCCGAACTCGACCGTGCCTACGATCAGCGCGCCTGGGCGGCCAATGCCGCCGAGGTGATCGCGAGCTACACGACCGCCAGCAAGGCCGTGCAGGCGCGCTATCCGTTCAAGACCGAGCGTTACGGCGCCAGCGAGGACGAGGTGCTCGATATCTATCCGCCGGCGAAGGGCGCAGGCAGCGCCGGTGCGCCGGTCCACGTGTTCGTGCATGGCGGCGGGTGGCAGCGCCTTACCAAGGATGAAAGCGCGTTTCCGGCGCCCGCTTTCGTCGAGAACGGCTGCGTCTACATCGCGCTCAATTTCGCGGTCATCCCGAAGGCGCGCGTGCCCGAGATGG
>CAZUYG010000773.1:0-2316 GCA_964624265.1 uncultured Candidatus Odyssella sp. | reverse complement strand
TTCCGAGATGAACTGCAACGCCTTGCTGAAAGGCACCAAAGTGGACGGCGTGTTCGACGCCGACCCGGTCAAGGACAAGAACGCCAAGAAGTTCGACCGGCTCACCTTCCACGACGTGCTGGCCAAGGACCTCAAGGTCATGGATGCCGCGGCGATCTCGCTGGCGCGTGAGAATCGCATTCCGATCTTGGTGTTTTCGATACAAAATCCGGGCAGCATCGCCGCCGTGTTGCAGGGCAAGGGCAGCTTCACGGTGATCACAGACGAGGCACGCTGATGGACGCAAAACTGAAACAGGATCTCGACCGGCGCATGGACGGCGCCCTCGAAACCTTCAAGAAAGAGCTCGCGGGCCTGCGCACCGGCCGCGCCTCCACGAGCCTGCTCGAGCCGATCACGGTCAATGCCTACGGGCAGACCATGCATCTCAACCAGCTCGCCACCGTCTCGGTGCCCGAGCCGCGGATGCTGACCGTCCAGGTGTGGGACCGCGGCATGACGGCGGCCGTCGAGAAGGCGATCCGCGACGCCAATCTCGGAGTCAATCCGCAGGCCGAAGGTCAGGTGATCCGCGTCCGGCTGCCGGAACTGACCGAGGATCGCCGCAAGGATCTGGTCAAGGTCGCCCAGAAATACGCCGAGCAGGCCAAGGTCGCCGTGCGCAACGTGCGCCGCGACGGCATGGAGGCCCTCAAGAAGCTCGAGAAAGACCACAAGATCTCGCAGGACGACCACAAGCGCGGAAGCGACGAGATCCAGAAGACCACCGACGGGCACATCAAGAAGATCGACGAGCTGCTGGCGGCCAAAGAAAAGGAAGTCATGCAAATCTGACCCGATGGAAGCCTCCCTCCCAGCCCCCACGTCGCCGCGTTCGCCGCCCGTCCATGTCGCGATCATCATGGACGGCAACGGGCGTTGGGCGAAGCTGCGCGGCCTGCCGCGCACGGCCGGGCATCGCCGGGGCGTCGAAGCGGTGCGCGAGACGGTGAAGGCCGCGAAGGACCTCGGCATCGGGTATCTCACGCTCTACGGATTTTCGTCTGAAAACTGGAACCGGCCGCCGCCCGAGGTGGACGACCTCATGGGCCTGCTGCGCTTCTACCTGCGCAGCGAGATCGCCGAGCTGCACCGCGAGGGCGTGCGCCTGCGCAGCATCGGGGACCGCGCGCGCCTGGCGCCCGACATCGTTCGCCTCATCGAGGAGGCGGAGGAGCGCACGCGCGCCAACGTCAAGCTCAACCTCACGATCGCGCTCTCCTACGGCGGCCGCAACGAGATCCTGCGCGCGGTGCGCCTCATCGCGGCCGACGTCGCCGCCGGGCGGCTGGCGCCCGAGGCGGTCGACGAGGCGGCGCTGGAAGGCAGGCTCTTCACGCTCGGCCTGCCGGATCCGGATCTCATCGTCCGCACCAGCGGCGAGCAGCGCATCAGCAATTTCCTGCTGTGGCAGAGCGCCTACTCGGAGCTTGTGTTCGACGACTGCCTCTGGCCGGATTTCGGGCGCGACAACCTGCGCCGCGCGGTCGAGGAGTTTCAGCGCCGCGAACGGCGCTACGGCACGGCGGTTGCTTGATGACGGCCGCCGGTACGGCAGCGGGAGCAGGGGACGTCTGGGTGCCTAGCGAAGTCGCGAAACGCACGGTGACCGCGATCGCCCTGGCCGCTCCCGCAGCGGCAGCAGTGATATTCGGCCCCCCTTATCTCACGGTTTTCGTCGGCGCGATCGCCGCCGTGATGGCCTGGGAATGGGTGCATGTCACCGGCGCGCAGACATTCGGCGTCACCGGCGCGACGATGGCCGCTTTCCTCATTGCCGCCGTCGTGGCGGCGGGCTTGGGACGCTTCTATTGGGCGTTTGGCATCGTCGCGGCCGCCGTTCCGGCGGTCTATGCCGCCGCCCGTTTTCATGCGCGCGAGCACGCGCTCCCCCTGGCCGCCGGCGCCGCCTATATCGGCGTGCCGGCGCTCTCGCTGCTCTGGCTTTATGCGCGGCCGGAGATCGGCCGCGAGCTGGTGATCTGGCTCATCTGCATCGTGATCGCGTGCGATGTCGGCGCCTTTTTCGTCGGCCGCGCCTTGCGCGGCCCGAAGCTCGCGCCGCGCATCAGCCCCGGCAAAACCTGGTCGGGCGCCATCGGCGGCGTTACGGCGGCGGTCGCCGTCGGCATCGCCCTGGGGCTTGTCTTGGAGCTGGGACGGCCGCTGGTTCTCGCCGCCGCGGCGCTCTTGTTCGCGGCAATTTCGGAGATGGGCGACCTGTTTGAATCGGGCGTGAAGCGGGCCTTCAAGGTCAAGGACGCCGGCGGTATCCTG
>CAZUYG010000772.1:0-2321 GCA_964624265.1 uncultured Candidatus Odyssella sp. | reverse complement strand
TTCAAGCACGTGCTGCCGAACGCGATGGTCGCCACGATCTCGATGCTGCCGTTCATCACTGCGAGCAGCGTCACGGCGCTCACGGCGCTCGATTTCCTGGGCTTCGGCCTGCCGCCGGGCTCGGCGTCGCTCGGCGAACTCGTGAAGCAGGGCAAGGAAGCCGCGGTGATCGCGCCGTGGATCGGCATCACCGCCTTCGTCGTGCTGGCCCTCATGCTGACCTTGCTCGTGTTCATCGGCGAGGCGGTGCGCGATGCGTTCGATCCGCGGAAATCGGCGATCTCGGCCGCGCCCGCGCCCGAGCCGCAGCCGGCGCCCGCCGCGGCGTCCGCGCCGGCGGAAGAGGCCGCCCAATGAACGCCGCGGCGCCCCTGCTCGAAGTGAAAGACCTCGCGGTGCAGTTCCGCTCGGGCAACGCGCGATTCGACGCCGTGAAGGGCGTCTCGTTCCGCATCGAACGCGGCGAAACGCTGGCGCTGGTGGGCGAAAGCGGCTCGGGAAAGTCCGTCACCGCGCTCTCGGTTCTCCAGCTCTTGCCCTATCCGGCCGCAAGCCACCCCTCGGGCAGCATCAAGTTCAAGGGCGAAGAGATGATGGGCGCGCCCGAGCCGGTGCTGCGCGGCATCCGCGGCAACCGGATCGGCATGATCTTCCAGGAGCCGCTCACGGCGCTGAACCCGCTGCACAACATCGAGAAGCAGATCAACGAGGTGCTGATCGTCCATCGCGGCCTCAACCGCGGCGCCGCGCGCCAGCGCACGCTGGAGCTGCTCGAGCTGGTCGGCATCCGCAAGGCCGCGAAGCGCCTCGGCGCGTTTCCGCACGAGCTTTCGGGCGGCCAGCGCCAGCGCGTGATGATCGCGATGGCGCTCGCCAACGATCCCGAGCTGCTGATCGCCGACGAGCCCACCACCGCCGTCGACGTCACGATCCAGGCGCAGATCCTGAAGCTGCTGAAGGAGCTGCAGCAGAAATTCGGCATGGGCCTGCTGTTCATCACGCACGATCTCGGCCTCGTGCGCCACACCTGCGACCGCGTCGCCGTCATGCAGAGCGGCCGCATCGTCGAAACCGGCCCGGTCGCCGACGTGTTCAAGGCGCCGAAGCACGAATACACGCAGCGCCTGCTCGGCTCCGAGCCGCGCGGCACGCCGGCGCCGGTGCCGGCCGGCGCCGCCGAGGTGATGGCGACCCAGGGCTTCCGCGTCTGGTATCCGATCAAGGCCGGCGTGTTCCGCCACACCGTCGATCACGTGAAGGCGGTGGACGACGTTTCGATCCGCGTGCGCGCGGGAGAAACGGTCGGCGTCGTCGGCGAAAGCGGGTCGGGCAAGTCGTCGCTCGGCTTCGGCCTGCTGCGCCTCGTCGAGAGCAAGGGCCCGATCGTGTTCGCCGGCCGCGACATCCAGCCGCTGAAGAACACCGAGCTGCGCCCGATCCGCCGCGAGCTGCAGATCGTGTTCCAGGATCCGTTCGGCAGCCTCTCGCCGCGCATGACCGTGGGCGAGATCGTGGCCGAAGGACTCAAGATCCACGGCATCGGCGCCGACGACGACGCGCGCGACGCGATGGTCGTGGCGGCGCTCAGGGAAGTCGGCCTCGATCCCGAAACGCGCCACCGCTATCCGCACGAATTCTCGGGCGGCCAGCGCCAGCGCATCTCGATCGCGCGTGCGCTCGTCCTGAAGCCGAAGCTCATCGTCCTCGACGAGCCCACCTCGGCGCTCGACCGCACGGTGCAGGTGCAGGTGATCGAGTTGCTGCGCAAGCTGCAGCGCGATCACAACCTCGCCTACATCTTCATCAGCCACGATCTCGCCGTGGTCCGCGCGATGAGCCACCACGTCGTCGTCATGCGCGACGGCAAGGTGGTGGAGCAGGGGCCCACCGGCGAAGTGCTGGCGAGCCCGAAAGAGGCCTACACGCGCGCGCTGCTCGCGGCCGCGTTCGACTTCAAGGCCGACGAGAGCGGCGTGGTGAGGGCTTAATCCCGCTCGCGTTCGCCAGAGCCGCCATCGTCGGCGCGTCTGGCGCCACCGGCATCGCGCTCGCGGCCGAATTCGCGGCGGCCGGCATCCAGGTTCGCGCCATCGCGCGGCGGGCCGAGGCGCTGGCGCGGCTGTTTCCATCCCCGGCGATCGACAAGACCCCGGCCGATGCGCGCGACGCCGCGGCTTTGGCGCGCGCGGTCGCCGGGTGCGATCTCGTCGCCGACTGCATCGGTCTGCCCGCCAGCGCGATGCACGAGCACGCGATCACCGCGCGCGCCATCGCCGCGGCGGCGAAGGCCGCCGGAGCGCGGGTGCTGCAGGTCTCGAGCT
>CAZUYG010000771.1:0-2332 GCA_964624265.1 uncultured Candidatus Odyssella sp. | reverse complement strand
GGGAAGGCCGCGCGGACGAGCTTCAGGCCGACGAGTTCCACGACGCCGGCTTCGGCCACGCGCGCGGCCAGCGCCGGATCGGCGGCGGCGAAATCGATCTCGATGCGGCAGCCCTGCACCGGCGCGGCGGCCGGGAGCAAGAGCGCGTTGCCGTGCCGCTTCAGCGCCGCGGGCGCGGCACCGGCGCAAGCGAGACGCGCGGCCTCGGGCGCGAACGCGAGGTCGGCGCGCGCCGGGGCCGCGAGCGCGAACAGGGCCAGGCCCACGCCGGCCACCCAGACCAGCGCGCCGCCAAGCCACAGCGCCCATTTCGGTATCGGCTGCATCGCGAACCCCGTAACTGATACGAGGCTAGCGGCGGTTTCCGTCTCCCGCTGTGAAGCGGGTCACACTGGCAGGCGCTCAATGCGCGGAGCGGCGCCGGCTGTCGGCCGAAAGCGTCGTGATTCCTGTAACGATCACGACCTTGCCGGTGGATTTCCGCGACATCAGCATCGCGAGTGCGTCGGGCGTCTCTTCGAGCTGGAACGTGTTGGAGACGTGGGGCGCGAGCAGCCCGTCGCCATACCAGGCCAACAGCTCTTCGAACGACTTCCGGATCACCGAGGGATCGCGCTTCAGATAGGCGCCCCAGTAGCAGCCGACGACGGACGCGTTCTTCACCAGCAGCAGATTGGCGGCGACCTGCGGAATGCGCCCCGAGGCGTAGCCGATCGTGAGGATGCGCCCCTCCCAGGCGACGCAGCGCAGCGAGGCGTCGAAGATGTCGCCGCCGATCGGGTCGTAGATCACGTCGGCGCCGCGCTTGTCGGTGAGTTCGAGAATGCGCAGGCGCACGTCTTCCGCGCCGTAGTCGATCACGTGCTTGGCGCCGTTGGTTTTCGCGATGTCGAGCTTTTCGGCGCCGCGCGCGGTGCCGATGACCGTGGCGCCGAGAATCTTTCCGATCTGCACCGCGGTGAGCCCGACGCCGCCGGCCGCGCCGTGCACGACCAGCGTTTCGCCCGCCTTGAGCTGCGCGCGGTGGCGCAGCGCCACGTGCGAGGTTCCGTAGGCGACCGGGAAGCCGGCCGCCGTCATCGCGTCCATGGATTTCGGGATGTGGAACACGGCCTCGGCCGGCGCCAGCGCGCGCTCGGCGAACGCGCCGTGGCCGAGGATCGCCATCACGCGGTCGCCTTCCTTGATGCCGATGACGCCCTTCCCCACCGCGTCGATCTCGCCCGCCGCCTCGAGGCCGGGCACGAACGGGAAATCGGGCCGCTCCTGATACTTGCCGGCGATCATCAGCGTGTCGGCGAAATTCACGCCGGCCGCCTGCACGGCGATGCGCACCTGGCCGGGGCCGGGCTCGGGCACCGCCATCTGCTCGAGCACGAGATTCTCGGGCCCGCCCCACGATTTGCACTGGACCGCGCGCATCATCATCGCTCATCCCCCTCGCCGTCCGCCCGCGCCTCCGGGCAAACGCTACGATTCCGCCGCCGGCGGCGCTTCGGCCGGTGCCGCTTCCGCCGGCGCCGCCTGCGGACGGCCATGCGGCCACCCGGCAACCGTGCGGATTTCGCCAACGTCGCGCCCGGCGCGGTTCAGGACGCGCGGCGCCGCGAACGGCGCCACCGCCTCCCAATCCGCATCGTCGAGCACTTCGAGATAGCGGAGAATCGCCGCCAGCGCCACTTCCGACGCACGCTTGGCGCCATCGTCGATCTTCACCGCGATGCCGACGCCCAGCTCGTAGAGCGCCGCGACGAACACGCCTTCGGCGCCAGTCTTCACGTAGAGCTCGGTGCTCTTGTGGCCGATCAGCGCGGTGCAGAAGCGGCCGGTGCCGGCGACCATGAACGGATTGCGGGCGACCGCGTTGCGCAGGCGGCGGATCGCCGACTGGCGCACGACCTTGAGCCCGCGCGGATCGGCGATGCGCGCCATCCCGCGCGCCAGCCCGGCCAGCGTGATGCCCCAGGTCGGCACGCCGCAGCCATCGATCCCCATCGGCGCCCGCGCGAGGTCTTCGCCGGTCAGATCCGACATCGTGTCGCGCACGCGCTGCTGCACCGGATGATCGGGCTCGTGATAGCCCTCGATCGCCTCGCCTTTCGCCAGCGCCGTCGCCAGCATCGCGATGTGCTGCCCCGAGCAATTGTTGTGGAGCGCCGAGGGCGCTTCGCCGGCGCGAACCAGCGCGTTCGCGGCGTCGGTGTCATACGGCTCGTGGGCGCCGCAGGCGAGATGGCCGTCTTCGAGGCCGAGCCGCTCCAGCCACGCGCGCCCGACGGCGATGTGCGCGCGCTCGCCGGCGTGCGAGGCGCAGGCCAGCGCCAGCTCGTTG
>CAZUYG010000770.1:0-2338 GCA_964624265.1 uncultured Candidatus Odyssella sp. | reverse complement strand
GGGCACCGCGGAGGTGATGCGCGGCGAGCGGTATTGCGGCTTGGTCGTGTCGCCGAGCTCATAGCCGGCCACCATGCCGATCAGTTCGCCCTTGGCGTTGACGACCGGCCCGCCCGAGTGCCCCGACTCGACTTCCATGCCGATTTCGATCGCGTTGTCGAAGCCCCAGTTGCCGTAGTCGAGCCGCTCGCCGATATTGGGCACGCGCACGCGCCCCACCGACACCACGCCCCAGACGCGACGGGGGCTGCCGAGCGCCAGCGCCGCATCGCCGCGTTTCACGAAGCGCGAGTCGGCGAAAACGATCGGCTCGGCATCCGGGAGCGGCGATGTGCGCAACACCGCGAGTTCCTGCTTCGCGCTGACCTTCACCACTTCCGCCGGCAGCGTCCGGCCATCGGGCAGCCGGACGCGGACCGCGAATTCCGGCCCGCGCGCGATGTGCGCCGCGGTAAGGATGTATCCGTCGCGGTTGAGAACGATGCCGCTGCCGGTGTGGAGTTCGCCGCCGCCCTCGCGCGTGGCCGGATCGGGCTTCGACAGCAGCGTGACCATCACGTAGCCGCGCGCGACGCGCTCCGCCACCTTGCGATAGGCTGGAAATGCGGCCTCGGCACCGTCGAGATAGGGGTAGGAAAGAGCCCCTTGGGCGCCCGCTTCGGCGGCGGGCCCTGCGAGCGCGGCCAAGCTTACAACAACCCCTAGAAGGCGCCTTGCCGCGGCGCAGCATATGTTGAATTTTTCGTTCAAACACATAAGGTTAAGCTGCCAGACGGAACTGTTGCCGGGCAAGTGGCGTTCCTGCCACACTTGGCGAGAATCTGGAATCTTTGAGGGTCCAATCTGTTGACGCCTGAAAGCGGGCCAAAGTACAAAGGTTCGAATCGTCCTGATTCGGGGCCAACCGTTTCCGTCCGTGGACCTTATTTAACGAGGGGAAGAGCATGAAGAAACTAGCACTTGCGGTCGTTCTGAGCGCGGCCGGCGCGGCGTGCGCCACCAGCGCTCATGCGTGGAGCTATCTGTGGCCTTTCAATCAGACGGCGCCGTTCATGACGCCGTTCCAGACCGACAATCTGCGCATGCTCAAGGGCCAGCCCCCGCATGCCGTGCCGTTCAACGCGGCGCTGCAGCGCGAGTATGGCGCCCTCGGCGAAGAAGCGCTGGCCGAGTCGGATCACCAGCACGCGGACATGTACATCCGCAAGGGCTTCGCGGCCGGCAACGGCCTCGAGACGTGGCCGGAAGATCCGCGCACGTGGTGGCTGCCGGCCCGCGCCGTCGCGCCGCTCTACGAATGGCACGGCAAGCTCCTGCAGGTTCTGCCGCCGAACCGCACCGCCCGTCCGGCGGCCGCGGCCCGCGCCCAGGCGATGTATGATTGCTGGGTCGAGGAAGAGCACGAGGACGTGTGGATGCGCGATCTCTCGGCCGGCGTCCGGATGCAGGAAAACCTGTATCAGCCGGAAGACATCGCGAAGTGCCGCAACGCCTTCTTCTGCGCCATGTACGAGATGGGCGTGGCGGTTCCGATCCAGTGCGTGACCGCGCAGGACATCAACTTCCGCTTCGATCAGCCGCGCCGCCTCCCGGGCAGCCGCGCCGATCTGTGGCCGGGCGGCGTCGAGCCGCAGACCGGTTCGTCGGCTCCGGCCGGCGCCGCGATGCTCGATGCGCTCATCGCGGGCATGCGCGCCAACCCGAACTCGGCGGTCCAGCTGAAGGGCCACACCGACACGGTCGGCGGCGTCGCCTACAACCAGGCTCTCTCGGAGCGCCGCGCGCTGCTCATCCGCGCGGAGATCATGCGGGCCGGCGTCAACCCCGCGCGGATCACCTACCGCGGCGTGGGCAAGACCGAACTCGCGGTCCCGACGCCCGACCAGCGCCGCGAAGTGCGTAACCGCCGCGTGTCTTACACGCTGCGCTAGACGCACCTCACGAGCCTGACGAAACGCGAGAGGGCGCCGGAAACGGCGCCCTCTTCGTTTTCGGGCTTTCGCCTCCGCGCCGCCGCCGCCTAATCTGCGCATCATGCCGCCCACCCGCTATTGGATCGATCTCACCACGGCCGAATTCGCCGAGATCGACCGCGCGCGCACGATCGCGCTCCTCCCCGTCGGCGCCACCGAGCAGCACGGGCCGCACCTTCCGCTCTCGGTCGATTCGCGCATCGCGGCCGCGCTCGTGAAGCGGGTGACGGACGCCCTGCCCGCGGACTTCCCGCTGAGCGTCCTCCCGATGCTGCATTTCGGCGTGAGCCCCGAGCACGCCGATTTTCCCGGCACGCTCTCGATCTCGGCCGAGACGATGCTCTCGCTGCTGATGGACGTGGGCC
>CAZUYG010000769.1:0-2340 GCA_964624265.1 uncultured Candidatus Odyssella sp. | reverse complement strand
GGCTATGTGGTGAAAAGCTCGCCCGACGCCGAGCTGCTGGCGGCGATCGAGCGCCTGTGCCGCGGACAGGTTTACGTGCCGCCGCAGCTCGCCTCGCCGGCGATTCCGGAGCCGGCCTCGCCGCCCGCCGGCGTGCCGCCCGCGGCGTTCGAAGGCCTCACCCCGCGCCAGAAAGACGTGCTGCGCCTGCTCGCCAAGGGCCGCGCGAACAAGGAGATCGCGCGCGAGCTCGATCTCGCGGAAGGCACCGTGAAAATCCACCTGGCCGCCGTGCTGCGCTTCCTGAAGGCGCGCAACCGCACCGAGGCCGCGGTGCTGGCCGCGAAGTTCAATCTCTAGCGCGCTACGCGGACGCGCGGCCGCGGCGCGATTTTTCCAGCAGATGGGCCACGGTGCGGCGAAGCTGCGCCGATTCGACCGGCTTCGCGAGCCAGGCGTGGCCCGAGGCCTCGAATCGCAGGATCGCGTCCGTATCGGTCGCGCCGGTCACGAGTATCGCCGGCACCGGGCGCGGCAGGTGCTCGAAGATCGTCTCGACGAGCGCCAGCCCGTCCATCGGCGTGCCGAGATTGTAGTCGACGAGCATGATGTCGGGCCGGAAGCCGTCGAGGTCGATGCGCGCCAGCGCCTCGGCCGGCGAAGCGGCGGTGGCCACCGCGCAGCCCCAGTCGCCGAGGATGCGTGCGACCGCGCCCCGCACCATCTCGTCGTCGTCGACGGCGAGGACGCGCGCGCCGTGCAGCGAGGGGCCGCTGGCCGGATGCTTCGCCGCGGGCGCGGGCTCCGCCGGGCCTTCGGCTTCCGCCGCGGCGGGCACCGCGACCGAAAACCGCGTGCCGTGGCCGGCGACGGAATCGGCCGTCACCGCGAGGCCGAGCAGGCGCGCGAGCCGCCGCACGATGGCGAGGCCTAGTCCCAGGCCCTCGGTGCCGGTCTTGCGGCCGGGCTGGAGGCGGCGGAACTCGTCGAATACCGCCTCGAGCTGATCGGCCGCGATGCCGCCGGCCGTGTCGATCACGTCGATGCGCACCGTGCCGCCGCGCCGGCGGCAGCCCACCAGCACGCTGCCCGACGCGGTGAACTTCACCGCGTTCTGCACGAGGTTGCGCAGCATCGCTTCGAGCAGCGCCGGATCGGTCTTCACCGCGGCCGTACACGCCATCACGCGAAGGCGAATTCCCTTTTCTTCGGCCTGGGCGGCAAAATCGGTCTTCAGTTTGGCCAGCACGTCGGAAACCGCGAACACTTTGGGCGCGGGCACGATCGCCCCGGCGTCGAGCTTCGAAACGTCGACGAGCGCCTGGAACATCGCGCGCATCGAATCGAGGGCTACGCGCAGGCTCTCGACGATCTCGATCGCCTCGGAATCCTTCACGCGGCGCGCGAGCGCGGTGATGAACAGCGCCATCGCGTGCAGCGGCTGGCGCAGATCGTGGCTCGCGGCGGCGAGGAACTGGGATTTCGCGCGCACCGCGTCGATCGCCTCGCGATGCGCATGGCGCAGCGCGTCTTCGGTTTCGCGCTGGCGCGTGATGTCGGACACGAACGAAAAGACGCCGCGCACCGCGCCGCCGGGGCCGCGGTCGGGCACGAAGTGGCCGCGCACCGCGCGCGGTGGGCTCCGGCGGAATTCGATGGTCTCCTCGTAGACGACCGTCTCGCCGGCCAGCGCGCGCGCGAGGTGGCGCTCGACCGTCTTGAAGCCCTCGTCGGTGGTCACGTCGCGCGGCGTCTTGCCGAGATCGGCTTCGGGATCGAGTCCGAACCACTCCGCGTAGGCGCGGTTCATGTAACGGTAGCGCAGGTCGGCGCCGATATACGACGCGAGCCCCGGCATGCAATCGGCCAATTGCTTCAGAAGGGAAAGATCGGCCGGCACGGAACCCTTTCCTCGCCGACAGGCGGCTTACGGAGCGATACTAACCATAAGCTGGAGCAGATCGCGAAGTCTGACGGGTTCGATCGGCTTGGGGATGCGGGTCATGCCGGGCGCTTCCGCGGCTTCGCCGCCCAGCACCACGGTCGGTATCGCGCGCCGGGTCAGCACGGCCAGCGCGGCGGCCTCGGCGCCGCCCGTGGTGCCGTCTTCGCCGCGGTCGTCGGCAACGATCGCGGCGATCGAAGCGCCGCCGTCCTCGATGCGGCCGAAGATCTCGCCGGCGGTCGTTCCGGCAACGGTCGCGTAGCCCCAGTCGCGCAGCAGCAGCGCGAGGCCGAACGCGGTCAGCCGGTCGCGATCGATGATCGCAACGATTGGTTGGATGGCAGGCAACCCTATTCCCTTTGTTTTGCCAAACCTAGGCCGCGCCGGTCCCGTGAAGCCAGTCAGCCTGCCGGCTA
>CAZUYG010000768.1:0-2347 GCA_964624265.1 uncultured Candidatus Odyssella sp. | reverse complement strand
TGCGCGCCGTTGTCGGCCATCGCCTCGGCGAAGGCGCGGCCGAGCCCGCTCGCGGCGCCGGTGACGAAGGCGACGGCGCCGCGAATGTCGAAGAGCTGCTCGGCCTTCATCGGCGCGTCTCCCGTCTCAAGTCCGGCCGGCGGCGCGGGCGCGGCGCGCGGCGATGATCTCGGCCGCCACGAGCAGCACGGCGAGCGGCGCGGCCGCGACGTTGGCCCAAAACGCCCAGGACGCGATTTCGTGCGGCACCAGCAGCGCCAGGCCGGTCGCGAGGAGCCCGCCGCGCAACACCCAAGACAGCGGGCGCGAAATGAAGCCGACCATGCCCGCCGAAACGAGCCAGATGCCGGCGACGGCGGTGACGATCGCTATGACGGTGTCGGTTATCGATTTCGATTGCAGCAGCAGGCTCGGCGAGAAGACGAACAGGAACGGCACGATATAGGCGGTCCAGCCGAACCGCGTGGCCGCGAATCCGGTCTTGAGCGGCTCGGCGCCCGCCATGCTCGCCGCGAAATAGGCGCCGATGGCCACCGGCGGGGTCACGAACGACATCATGCCGAGATAGAGGATGAACATGTGCGCGGCGAGCTGCGAGATGCCGAGATCGACCAGCGAGGGCGCCACCAGGGTCGCCAGCATCGCGTAGACGGCGAGCGTCGGCATGCCCATGCCGAGCACGATGCAGAGGAATGCCGCGATCACCAGCAGCGCCACGATGTTCGTCCCGCCGAGCTTGACGAGGAAGTTGGTGACGGCGGAGCCGAGGCCGGTGATCTGCAGGATGCCGATGATGAAGCCGGCCGCCGCGCTGATCATGATGATGTCGACGGTCGCGTGGCCTGTCTCGACGATCGCCTGCCACAGCCGTTTCACGGGCATGCGCCGCCCGCGATAGCCGAGAATCGCGCCGAGCAGGAACACCGTGCCGGCGGCATACATCGCCGCCTCCTCGGCCTCCTTGTTCAGCGAAAACAGGACAAAGATCAGCACCGCGAACGGCAGCATGAAGATCCAGCCCGTGGCGAGCACGCCCAGGAGGCGCGGGATCTGCGATTCCTCGACGCGCGTGATGCCGAGCCGCGCGGCTTCGAGATCGGCCTGGATGAACAGCGCGATGTAATAGAGCAGCGAGGGCACGAGCGCGGCGACGACGACGGCGCCGTAGGAGATCTGCAGGAAATCCGCCATCACGAAGGCGACGACGCCCATCACCGGCGGCATCAGCTGCCCGCCGGTCGAGGCGGTGGCCTCCACCGCCGCCGCGAGGTGCGGCGGATAGCCCGTGCGCTTCATCAGCGGAATCGTGACGACGCCGGTGGCGAGGATGTTCGACACGACGATGCCGGAGATCGAGCCGAACATGCCCGAGGCCACGACCGAGATCTTGGCCGCGCCGCCGCGATAGCGGCCCATCAGCGCCAGCGCGATGTCGTTGAAGAAGCCGGATCCGCCCGAATGCAGCAGGAGCTGGCCGAACAGGATGAACGGGATCACGACCGTGATGCCGACGAGCATCACGAGGCCGAGCAGCGCGCTCGCATCGAGGCCCAGATAGATGATGAGCCGGTCCGGCGTCACCTCGCGCGTCTGCAGGGCGCCGGCGAAGAAATGGCCCACCAGCGCGTAAATCGAGAATGCGAGAACGATGACGACAAGCGCGTTGCCGACGGTGCGCCGCAGGCCCTCGACGCAGAGAACGAACAGCACGGCCGACACCGCCACGCCGTCGGCCGGCACCAAATAGAGGTTCTCCGAAAAATACGGAAAGCGGAACGCCACGTACCAGCTCGCGGCGAAGCCCGCGAGGGCGGCCGCGGCGTCGTACCAGGGCAGATGCGCGCGCGTGCTCCCGCGCCTGGCGGGATAGCGCAGGAAGACGAGCGCCAGCCCGAAGCCGAGCGAGGCCGCCAGCAGCTGCTCGGTGAGAAAGACGAAGCCGATCTTGCGGTAGACGTCCAGCGCCGATGCGAGGGCGCCGAGCGCCAGCAGCGCGGCAAGGGCGGTTTCCACCGCCCTCAGCGCCCCGGAAGGCGCCGAGGGAGCGGCGGTCGCGTCGTCGCTCACGGCGTGCCGCGCCGCGGCAGCAGGCTCATTTGCCTTTCCAGATGCCGGCTTCCTTGAAGAACTTCACCGCGCCGGGGTGATACTGGAGCTCGTCGTACTGCTCGGCCATGCCGGCGTCGGTGAACGCGCCGAACGAAGGATGGCCCTTCACGAGCTCGGCTTTCTTGCCGTGCACGGCCTTCACGGCCTTGTACACCGCCTCGTCCTTCGTCTTCGCGCTGGCGAGGATCAGGATGTGATAGCCCATGAGCCAGGTGGGGGCTTCGACACCCGCATAGTG
>CAZUYG010000767.1:0-2359 GCA_964624265.1 uncultured Candidatus Odyssella sp. | reverse complement strand
CTTGAAGCCGCTGGGATAGCCGGCAGCGGCCAGCAGCTTCTTCGCCTGATCGGGATCGAACGGATCGGCCTTGAGGTTGGGGCTCACGCCGAAAAAGCCGTCGGCGAGAAGGCCGCCGGCCGGGATCGCTTCCTTTTCCATCAGGCGGTCGACGATCGCCGCGCGGTTGATCGCGAGCGACAGCGCCTTGCGCACGCGCGCGTCCTTGAGCGGATTCGGCTTGATCGGCTTGCCGTCCTTGTCCTGCACGAACGGCGTCTCGTCGCGGAAGCTGTCGACGTGCAGATAGATCAGCCGATTGCCGACGATGCGGTGCAGCGTGATGTTCGCGTCCGCGCGCAGCGAGGCGAGATCGGCGCTCGGTACCTGCTCGATGATCTGCACCTGCCCGGCGCGCAGCGCGGCCACGCGCGCGGCATTGTTGGTGAGGATGCGCGCCGTCACTTTGTGCCAGTGCGGCTTCGGCCCCCAATAGGCGTCGTTGCGCTCGAACACGACGCGGTCGCCGGGCACGAACTCGACGAGCTTGAACGGGCCGGTGCCGATCGCGGCCTTGCCGCTGTTGAAATCGGCGGTCGGCGCTTCGACGAACTTCTTGTTGATGATGCGGACGTTGGAAAGATCGATCGGCAGCAGCGGCGCCGGCGCTTTCGTCTTCAGGCGGATCGTGTGCGGATCGACGATCTCCACCTTGTCGATCGCCTGCGTATTCAGCCGGAACGAAGACGGGCTGTTCGGCACCCACGGCACGCGCTTCAGCGTCGCCACCACGTCGTCGGCCGTGAATTCGCTGCCATCGTGGAATTTCACACCTTTGCGCAGCTTGAACTCCCAGGTCGTGTCGTCGATCGTCTTCCACGATTCGGCGAGGCCGGGCCCGGGCCGCATCTTCTCGTCCATGTGGACGAGCCGGTCGAAAACGTGCGAGGCGATATTGTTGTTCGGCGTCAGATTGTGGAAATGGGGATCGACCGAAGTGACGCTGGCGCTGATGCCCATGCTGAGCTCCTGCGCCGCGGCCGCCGATGCCAACAGGCCGGCCGTGGCGAAACCGAGCGCGGTCCGCCGCAATACTGCGATCATGTGGCTCTCTCCCTGATCCCTCGCGCGCCGGTGCGCGCCTGACGGCATCCTATCGGCGCCCCGCGCGGCGCTCAACGGCCGCTCCGCCTGCAGCCTGTCTCCGCCAGGACCCGCCCCCGCCGCGAGCCGGCGCGGGCCGCTTTGCGGCCATTTCCCGCGCTTTCGCCACGGCGGCAAAGGTGGTCAGATGGCGGCGGCGGGAGCTCCTTCGGGAACCACCGCGCCGCGCAGTCCGTTTGCGCTCCAAAGCAACAGGTTGCGGCAAGGGCGGGACAGGGGATGACCTTCGGCCAAATCGCGGCGGTCGCGATCCTCGGCGTGATGATCGCGCTGTTCGTGTGGAACCGCCTGCGCTACGACCTCGTGGCGCTGCTGGGCCTCGTCGTCGCCGTCGGCGTCGGCATCGTGCCGCCGCAGAAGGCCTTCGACGGCTTCCACGACCAGATCGTCATCATCGTCGCCTCCGCGCTCGTTCTGAGCGCGGCGATCAGCCGTTCCGGCGTGGTGCAGGCGTGGCTCCGCCCGGTCACGCCGCTGATGAAGACGGCGGGCGCCCAGATCACGATCCTCGGCACGATCGTGGCCGTGCTCTCGGCCTTCACCAAGAACATCGGCGCGCTCGCGACGTTCCTGCCGGTCGGCGTGCAGATGGCGCGGCGCAACGGCTATTCGCCCTCGCGCGTCCTGATGCCGATGTCTTTCGCGGCGCTGCTGGGCGGGCTCATCACGCTGATCGGCACGTCGCCCAACATCGTCGTCTCGCGGCTGCGCCAGGATCTCGTGGGGCAGCCCTTCACGATGTTCGATTTCGCGCCGGTGGGGATCGGCGTCACGGTGCTCGGGCTGCTGTTCCTCGCCCTGGGCTGGCGGCTTCTGCCCGAGAAGACGACGGCGCGGACCGACCGGCCGTTCGAGATCGCGGATTACACCACCGAGGTGCGCGTGCGCGAAGGATCGCGCATGGCGGGCAAGACGGTCGCCGATCTCGAACGCCTCGCCGACGGCGAGATCGCCGTGGTGGCGCTGATCCGGCGCGATGGCCAGCGCTACGTGCCGGCCGCGAACTGGAGCCTCGGGGAAGGCGACGTGCTCCTGCTGCAGGCCGATCCCGAACGGCTCAAGCAGGTGACGGGCGAAACGGGGCTCGAATTCGTCGCCAGCAAGAAGCCGGCCGAGGGCGAAGCGAAGCCCGGCGAGATCATCCTGTTCGAGGCGGTCGTCACGCCCGATTCCGCGTTCGTCAACCGCTCCCTCCCCTATCTTCGCCTGCGCCAAC
>CAZUYG010000766.1:0-2360 GCA_964624265.1 uncultured Candidatus Odyssella sp. | reverse complement strand
GCCGTCCCCAAGATCCGCCTGCGCGGCGTCAAGAAGCGGTTCGGCGAGAAGGTCGTTCTCGACGGCGTCGATCTCGACGTGGCGCCGGGCGAATCGGTCATCATCATCGGCGGCTCGGGCACCGGCAAATCCGTGACGCTCAAATGCATCCTCGGCCTGCTCGATCCCGAGGAAGGCACGATCGAGATCGACGGCGAGGACGTGACCCGGCTCGCCGGCCGCGAGCGCGAGCGCGTCAACGCCAAGATCGGCATGCTGTTCCAGGGCGCGGCGCTGTTCGATTCGCTGCCGGTGTGGGAGAACGTCGCGTTCGGCCTCATCGAGGGCAAGGGCGTCGACCGCAAGAGCGCCAAGGCCGAGTCGATCAAGGCGCTGGCGCAGGTGGGCCTCACCGCCGACGTCGGCGAAATGGGCCCGGCCGATCTTTCGGGCGGCATGCGCAAGCGCGTCGGCCTTGCCCGCGCCGTCTGCGCCAGGCCCGAAATCCTGTTCTTCGACGAGCCCACGACCGGCCTCGACCCGATCATGGGCGACGTCATCAACGAGCTGATCGTCAAGACGGTGCACGAGATGGGCGCCACCGCGCTGACCATCACGCACGACATGGCCAGCGCCCGAAAAATCGGCCATCGTGTCGCGATGCTCTATCAGGGCCGAATCGTCTGGGCCGGGCCGGTGGCGGAGATCGACCGCTCGGGCAACGCGTTCGTCGATCAGTTCATCCATGGCCGCGCCGAGGGGCCGATCAAGATGGCGGTGAGGGCGTAGGTGGCGGGCGCCGAGCGCGCGGTCGAGATCGCCTCCGGCATCGCCGGCACGCTTGCCCTGCCGCGCGGCGACGGTCCGCACCCCTGCGTCGTGCTGCTGCACGGCTTCGGCGGGCACCGCGACGAGAAGGGCGATCTGTTCGCGAAGCTCGCGAAGCGGCTCGCGAACGAAGGCCTCGCCTCGCTGCGCTTCGATTTTCCGGGCTGCGGCAAATCCCGCGGCGAGTTTGGCGACGTGACCGCCGCGCTCTACCGGCGCGCCGCGATCGCCGCGATGCGCTATGCGCGCTCGGCGCCGGGGATGCGGCCGGAGCGGCTCGGCCTGCTCGGCTACAGCTTCGGCGGCGCCATCGCAGCATCCTGCCTCTCCGGCGACGCGCCGCGCACGCGCGCGCTCGTGCTGTGGGCGCCGGTCGGCGATCCCGCGGCCGACATGCTCGAATCGCTGGGCGCGGAACGCGCCGCCGAGGCCGAGCGTGCGGGCGCGGTTTCCGTGCCGTGGGGCAAGGGCGAGATTCGCCTGAAGCGCGCGTTCTTCCAGAGCCTCGGCGAATTGAAGCCGCTCGAAGGCGTCGCGCGCTACGAGGGCGCGTTCCTCGTCGTCGCCGGCAGCACGGACCGGCTCGCGAAGCATGTCGCCCCGCTACACGACGCCGCCGTCAAGGCCAACCCGCGCGCGCAGCGCATCATCGACGGCGCCGACCACTTCTTCGGCGCCACCGAACGCCGCAGCCCGCACGTCGAGACGCTGCTGAGCGAGACGACGGCGTTCTTCGCCGCGGCGCTCAACGCCAAGTAATGGCCAAGGCCCCCGCCTCGCGCTTCGTCTGCCAGTCTTGCGGCGCCGTGCACCGCAAGTGGTCGGGAAAGTGCGACGAATGCGGCGCGTGGAATTCGATCGTCGAGGAAGCGGGGGGCAGCGAGGCGCTGCCGAAGAGCGTGGCCGGCGGCGGCCGCAAGATCGATTTCGTGGCGCTTTCGGGCGCCTCGGCCGAGGAGCGCCGTTTCGTCTCGGGCATCGGCGAGTTCGACCGCGTGGCCGGCGGCGGGCTGGTGCCCGGCTCGGCGACGCTCGTCGGCGGCGATCCCGGCATCGGCAAATCCACGCTGCTGCTGCAAGTCACAGCCGCGCTCGCCCAGCAGGGCCCGGTCGCCTACATCTCGGGCGAAGAGGCCGTCGATCAGGTGCGCATGCGCGCGCGGCGCATGGGCCTCGCCGAGGCGCCGGTGCAGCTCGCCGCGGCCACCGCCGTGCGCGACATCGTGGCGAGCCTCGACCTGCCCGACGCGCCGCTGGCCGCCGTCATCGATTCGATCCAGACGATGTTCGTCGACACGCTCGATTCCGCGCCGGGCACGGTGGCCCAGGTGCGCGCGGCGGCGCAGGAGCTCATCCGCGTCGCCAAGCGGCGCGGCACCGCCCTCCTCCTCGTCGGCCATGTCACCAAGGAAGGCGCGATCGCCGGCCCGCGCGTGCTCGAGCACATCGTCGACACGGTGCTCTATTTCGAGGGCGACACGCATTCGAGCTTTCGCCTCGTGCGCGCGATCAAGAACCGCTTCGGCGCGGTCAACGAGATCGGCGTGTTCGCG
>CAZUYG010000765.1:0-2362 GCA_964624265.1 uncultured Candidatus Odyssella sp. | reverse complement strand
CCACCGGGCGCATCGCGCGGCCGACGCTCGGCATCGGCGGGCAGGACGTGACGGCCGACATCGCCCGCGCCCGCGGCCTCGAGCGCATCGGCGGCGTCATCGTCAGCACGGTGCAGCCGGGCAGCCCCGCGGCCACGGCCGGAATCAAGGTCGGCGACGTGATCCTGAAGCTCAACGGCCGCGACGTGAACGACATCCAGGATCTGCGCTTTCGCCTCGCGACCATGCCGGTCGGCGGCAAGGTCAAGCTCACCACGGTGCGCGGCAAGGAGACGAGCGAGATCGAGGTCGAGCTGCGCGAGGCGGCCGCGGCCGGCGAGATCGAGACCGCGACGACGCTCACCGGCAATCATCCGCTCGCGGGCGCGGCCGTCGTGAAGCTCTCGCCGGGCGTGGCCGAGCAGCTCGGCCTGCGCGGCATCAATCGCGGCGTCGTCGTCGTCAAGGTCCAGCCCGGCAGCCTCGCGGCCCGGCGCGGCTTCCGGCCGAAAGACGTCGTGGTGCAGATCAACGGCGAAAACGTGAATTCGCCCGACGAGCTGCGCGAGGCGATGGCGCAGGGGCAGGGCGCGTGGCAGATCGCCGGCGTCCGCGACGGTGCCGTGTTCCGCATCGTGCTCTATCAGCAGTGAAGGCGAAGCCCTGAAGCCCAAGGCAGCTCCGAGCCTGTTCGAAGCCGCGGCGCCGAAACCGCTCGCCGACCGGCTGCGCCCGAAGCGTCTCGACGAGGTGGTGGGGCAGGATCACCTGCTCGGCCCCGAAGGCCCCCTGGGCCGCATGATCGCCGCGCGCCATCTCTCCTCGATCGTGTTCTGGGGCCCGCCCGGCACCGGCAAGACGACGATCGCGCGCCTGCTGGCCGAAGTCTCCGACCTGCATTTCGAGCCGCTCTCGGCCGTGTTCTCGGGCGTCGCCGATCTCCGCAAGGTGTTCGACGCGGCGCGCGAGCGGCGCGCGATGGGGCGCGGCACCTTGCTGTTCGTCGACGAGATCCACCGCTTCAACAAGGCGCAGCAGGACGCGTTCCTGCCGGTGGTCGAAGACGGCACGATCACGCTGATCGGCGCCACCACCGAAAACCCGTCGTTCGAGCTGAACGGCGCCTTGCTCTCGCGCTGCCGCGTCCTCGTGCTGAACCGGCTCGATGCGGCGGCGCTGGAGAAGATCCTGGCGCGCGCCGAGGCGGAGGAGGGCAAGGCGCTGCCGCTCGACCCGGACGCGCGCCAGACGCTGCTGGCGCTCGCCGATGGCGACGGCCGCTACATGCTCAACCTCGCCGAGGCGATCTGGGAGGCCAATCCCAAGGCGCCGCTCGATACGGCCCACCTCGTTTCGCTCGTCCAGCGCCGCGCGCCGCTCTACGACAAGGCCGAAGAAAGCCACTACAACCTCATCAGCGCGCTGCACAAGTCGCTGCGCGGCTCCGATGCCGATGCAGGGCTCTATTGGCTCGCCCGCATGCTCGCCGGCGGCGAAGACCCGCATTACATCGCGCGCCGCCTCGTGCGCTTCGCGGTGGAAGACATCGGCATGGCCGACCCCGCGGCCCTCACCCAGGCCATCGCCGGCTGGGAGGCCTTCGAGCGCCTCGGCTCGCCCGAAGGCGAACTCGCCATCGCCCAGGTCGTGCTCTATCTCGCCACCGCGCCGAAATCGAACGCCGGCTACGCGGCCTTCGGCGCGGCGCAGAGGGCCGCGCGCGAAACCGGCTCGCTGATGCCGCCCAAGCACATCCTCAACGCCCCCACGCGCCTGATGAAAGACCTCGGCTACGCCAAGGGCTACGAATACGACCACGACACCGAGGAAGCCTTCTCGGGCCAGAACTACTTTCCCGACGGCATGCCGCGCCGCGACTTCTACCGCCCGCCCGAGCGCGGCTTCGAACGCGAGATCAAGAAGCGGCTCGACTATTGGGCGAAGCTGAGGGCCCAGCGCGCGAGCGGCGAAAGCGACTAGGGCGCGCCCATGAAATCCGCCGGCCGGTCGCTTCAACAAGTGCTCAGGCCCAGGCGGCGGCTGGTCATCCTCATAGATTCTCCATAGAATCCGGTGCGCCTCTAAACTGGCGAATGAGTTCATGAAGCGACGAGCTTTCCTGACTCTACTAGGAGGTGCTACGGCATGGCCCTCGGCGGCACGCGCGCAGCAGCGACCTGTGCCGGTGGTTGGGCTCCTCGTCACTACCAATCCCGAGAACTGGCGCGTACCGATGCGCGACGCGCTGCGGGCCCTCGGCTATGTCGAAAACACAAATTATCGCTTCATCTTCCGTTCCGCCGATGGCGTGGCGAGTCGGCTCGACGAACTGGCGGCCGAACTCGTTTGGCTCAAGGTCGACGTAATCGTGGCACTGCAGACG
>CAZUYG010000764.1:0-2365 GCA_964624265.1 uncultured Candidatus Odyssella sp. | reverse complement strand
GTCCTTGATCGTGTAGAGCGCCAGCGGCATCCAGGCGAGCGGCGAGATCGGCTTCAGCACCTGGATGAACGGATCGAGCGCCTTGTAGACCAGCGGCGACATGCCGATCAGGAAGCCGAGCGGAATCGCGAACAGCGCCGCCAGCAGATAGCCGGCGAGCACGCGCGCGATCGACCAGGCAAGCTGGATGCCGATACCCTTGTCGTTGGTGCCCTTGTCGTAGAAGGGATCGACGACGTGGCCCCAGATCTTCTTCGCCACGTCGGCCGGCGACGGCATCGCCGACTTGCTGCCGGTGGCGGCCTCTTTGCCGATGAGCTTCGCGTATTCGGGATCGATGTCGGTGGCGCCGCCGGGTCCGCTGGTCGTGGCGAACTGCCACGCGCCGACGAACAGCGCGAAGAACAGCAGCGAGAGAATCGCCGCCCGGAGGCCGCGCGAGGCGAGCATCGGCCTAGGCCCGCTTGATCGCGAAGCTCTTGATGTAGTCCTCGGGCTTCGCCGGATCGAACGGCTTGCCCATGACCTTGAACGGCTTCGAGATGGCCGCGGGCGGCGTCATGCCCACTTCCTTCATGAGCTTGGCCGCATCGGTGGCGAGGAAAACCTCGTTCGCGACCTTGGCGTAGTCGATGTCGCCCTTCACCTGCCCCCAGCGCTTCATCTGCGTGAGAATCCAGATCGCGAAGCTCTGCCAGGGGAACGGGTCGAAATCGATGCGGTTGGGCACGCGCTGCACCTTGCCGAGCCCGTCGGCGAAGGTGCCGGTGAGCACCTGCTCGACCACCGTGACCGGCTGGTTGAGATAGTTCGCCGGCGCGATCGCTTCGGCGATCTGCTTGCGGTTCTCCTGCTTCGTCGCGAAGGCGGTGGCGTCGATGATCGCCTTCAGCAAGGCCGCGTAGGTATTGGGCGCCTCGGTGACGAACGCCTTGCTCGCCGCGAACGCGCAGCAGGGATGCCCCTCCCAGATGTCCTTCGAGAGGATGTGGATGAAGCCGACGCCGTCGTAGACGGCGCGCTGGTTCACCGGATCGGGCGCGAGGAATCCGTCGAGATTGTCGGCGCGGAGATTGGCCACCATCTCGGGCGGCGGCACGGAGCGGATCTGAATGTCCTTGTCGGGATCGATGCCGAACTCGGCCACGTAATAGCGCAGCAGGTAATTGTGCATCGAGTAATCGAACGGCACCGCGAACTTGAAGCCCTTCCACGATTTCGGGTCGCGCTTGTCCTTGTGCTTCATCGCCAGGGTGATCGCCTGGCCGTTGATGTTCTCGACCGCGGGCATCGTCCACGGAATCGGATTCGTTCCGGCGCCGAGCGTGATCGCGAGCGGCATCGGCGAAAGCATGTGCGCCGCGTCGTATTCCTTGTTCAGCGACTTGTCGCGCACGACGGCCCAGCCGGCCGTCTTCACCACCTCGACGTTGAGGCCGTGCTTCTTATAGAAGCCCATCGGGTGCGCCATGATGATCGGCGTGGCGCAGGTGATGGGGATGAACCCGACTTTCAGATCGGTCTTCTCGATCTTCCCCTTCGTCTCGGCGAAGGCCTCGCGCACCTTGGCGAGCGGGAACAGAGCCTCGATCGCGGCCAGCGCCGTGCCGGCGCCGACCGCATGCAGGAAGCGCCGCCGCGTGCTTTCGCGCGGGAACAGGGCCCGCATGACGGCGCCCTCCACCGCGCGGCCGTAGCGCTTCTCCTCGTCGGCGGCGACGGTCTGGAGCTGAAGCTGGCGCTGCCGCTGCCACTCAGCCACTTCGGAGTCGTGCTGCGCCTGAGACTGGTGGTGACCGCAGCTGCAGCCCTCGCGATTGAGAGAGATCTCCGGATCGAACGGGTTGTCGAAGCTGGACATGCGGTTCCTCGCCCTCGAAAGCGCCGCGCGCGGCGGCTGGTCCCACAGGGAGAAGAGCAAGAGACATGCCAGCCCGAATTTGCGGCGCCTGCGGCCGGGCCGGCCCCAAATTTCACGCAGCCGGACTCAACACCGGCGGGGTTTTGCGCAAACCGGCGGCAACGTCGCCGCCGCGCTGGGCAAACAAGCGGCAGCGCTCGCGCTCAGTCGCGCGCCCGCCGAAGCGCGCGCGGCGATATGCCGAACTGCGCCTTGAATGCGCGGCTGAAATGGGCGCTGTCGTTGAACCCCCAGCGCAACGCGATCTCGGTGATGGAGCGCGCGCGCTGGCGCGGGTCCTCGATATCGGCGCGGCAGCGGTCGAGCCGCCCGCGGCGGATCGCGGCGGCGACCGTGTCGCCGCTTTCGTGGAACAGCCGGTGGACGTGGCGCACCGAAATGCCGTGCGCGCCGGCAATGCGGGCGGGATCGAGCGCCGGGTCGGCGAGGTGCTCGCGCAGATAG
>CAZUYG010000763.1:0-2369 GCA_964624265.1 uncultured Candidatus Odyssella sp. | reverse complement strand
GGCGCTGTTGCCGGCAAAGGAAGGCGCGGGGACAAAATGATTGCGTAAAGAGGTGGCGTGTCATAACACGGCGCGCGCGTGCCGCAAGGAATGGAGCCACGCCGCCGTCTCGGGGCGCCCATGCGCCCCGGCCGCAACGCCGCCTTTGTGAGCGGCGGCGGGGGTGTATAATCGCCGCCAAAGGGGAGCGCCGCCCAAGACGGGAGAAACGGCTCGTCGGACTCCGCGCACGCCTCGGTTCAGGATCGGTTGGGAATGGGCGTTTACAAGATCGGGCGCAGTCCGAAGTCGGACATCGTTTTGACCGACGGCTCGGTCTCGCGCGAGCACGCGGAGCTGTCCGATACCAGCGACGGACGCTACTCGATCGTCGACATGAACTCGACGTTCGGCACGTTCATCATGCGCGAGGGCGACTGGCGCAAGATCAAGCAGGCGGTAATCACCGCCGACGAGCAGATCATGCTCGGCAAGCACAAGACGACGCCGGCGCAGATGCTGAAGCTCAAGGGCACGCAGCCGTCCGAGCCCACGTCGCGCGAACCGGCCATCCGCCGGCTTGCGGCCATTCTCGCGGCCGACGTGGTCGGCTACAGCCGCATGATGGGCGAGGACGAGGGCGGCACGCTCGCCGCGCTCAAGGCCTGCCGGCGCGAGCTGTTCGACCCGATGGTCCAGCGGTTCCGCGGCCGCATCTTCAAGGTCATCGGCGACGGCATCCTGGCCGAGTTCCCGTCCGTCGTCGACGCGGTGCGCTGCGCGGTGGACATCCAGTCGTCGATGCTGAACCGCGCGTTCGGGCCGTCGTCGAAAACGATCACGTTCCGCATGGGCATCAACATCGGCGACGTGATCGCCGACGGCGACGATCTCTACGGCGACGGCGTCAACATCGCGGCGCGGCTCGAGACGCTGTCGCTGCCGGGCGGACTCTGCATCTCGGGGCCGGTGTTCGACCAGATCAAGAACAAGCTGCAACTCGACTACGAGGATCTCGGCGAGCAGACGGTCAAGAACATCGCCGAGCCGTTGCGCGTCTATCGCATCCAGTCGAGCGAGTCGGGGCGCAAGCTGCCGTCGTAATATTCGTAAGGCAATCGAGTTTCACGCGGCGGAAAGCCGGGATCGGTTCCGCATTTTTCCCGATTTGCGCCGGCGCCGCGGCGGCGGCCCTAGGCCATGGCCTCGCACAATTGGAGCACGCGCGAGCGGAAGGTGGCGCCGTAGTCGGGGCTGCCGCTGACGCGCAGGCCGACATTGAAGATCGAGCCCTTGCGCCGTCCGTTCAGCGTGGCCGCGTCGGTGCCGAGATCGAGGTAGCGGGCAGAGCCGGCGTTGTGGAGCGCGATGGCGTGGCTCGCGATGACGAGATCGGTGTGCTGGAACAGCTCGTCCCAATCCTCGTTGTCGGAAACCGTTGCCGCTTTCGCCAGCGTCATGTCGGCCCAAAAGGCCCTGTGCTTGTTGATGACCGGCTGCTCGCCCGCGTAGTCCTGGACGAACTTGATCAGCTTCGTGTAGGCCGAGCGCCAAGTCGTCTGGATTAGGCCGCGCCCGCGAAATTTGAAGAAATCGGCTTCCAGGATGAAGCCCGTCGTGTTCGGGTTCCCGCTGGTAGGGAAATCGCCCTGCGGATAGGCGGTGCCGTTCCAGCGTCGGTCGGTGGTGTTCCTCAAGCGGTCGGCCAGCACCCGGTTGCCATGCGCGGCGATGAAGTCGGGGTCGTTGAATAGGACGCCGGCCGTCACGTTCGGCGCCTGATTGTAGGAGATCTTCGGGATCTCGGGGATCTTGTCGAAAAGATAGGCGATGCCCGGATGCCCGCGGAAGCCGAAGTTCTCGCTGATCGGCTCAAACGTCCCGCCGGTCTCGTTGATCATGATGCTGGTGAGGCAGAGAAACTGCATCAACGACACCGGGCCGCCGAAGATCAATTCGGCGTTGTTCCACGCGGTCGCGAAGCTCGCGGCGCCCGCGGCGGGAATCCGCTTGTTCTTCCAGAGCGCGGCGTCGCGGTTGGCGTTGAACCAGGCGGGGAAAGCTGCCTGATGCGTCGCCTCGAAGTGGTCGTTGATCTCGTCGCTATTCCGGAAACGCAGATTGCGGATCGACGCGACGAAGGACTCCGAAAGTTCGGTCAAGGCCATGACGCTTCCCCGTGGCGGTAAGACGACCGCGACACGTAAAACGGGAAGCGGGGAAGACGGCAATCTCCAGGAGTGTGGCCCGGATCACTTGACCGGCCGCGGGCCAGAGAGCGCGTCGCGTCCCGGCCGCTACACCACGCCTTTGTCGCGCAGCGCGCCGACGGCCGCCTTGTCCATGCCGAGCAACTCGCCGAGCACCTGCTCGGTGTGTTCGCCGACCGA
>CAZUYG010000762.1:0-2386 GCA_964624265.1 uncultured Candidatus Odyssella sp. | reverse complement strand
CAGCCGAGGCAGAAGAGGCCGTGGCGCACGCCCATGACCACGGCGCCCAGCCCGCCGTCGCGCCACTCCGACAGGATGAAGCCGTCGGGCGAGCGGCACAGCGCGAGGCAGCGCTGCTTGAGCGGGCTGAACTGATAGAGCCCGGCGGCCGCGAACAGCGCGGCGGTGAGCGCGTGCGAGGCCGATTCGCCCATCGTGGTGAGCAGGCCCGCCGCCTGCAGCGCCCATTGCGCCGCCGTGGCGAGAACCGAGAACGCCGCCCAGACCAGAAGATAGCCGCCGAGGAAGATCGCCGTCGGCACGTGCGGCGCGCCGCGCGCGCGGCGGCGGCGATTGATCGTCGCGAAGGCGGCGATCATCGGCGCGGTGCCGGGCACCATCATCGCCGCCATCATCGCCGCCCACATCGCGAAAACGAGCAGCGTGTCGAGCGGCGCCCAGGAGGGCTTCATGCCGTTCATCGACATGTTCATGGTACGCCACATCTCCGCTTCCATCGCGTCCATGAGGCGCGCCTGGTGCACGGTGTAGGCCCAGGCGAGGAGCGCGACGGCGGCGGCGAGCGCGATCGCGACCGCGCGATCGGACCGGCGCGGTGCGCCGCCCTCCGCGGTCATTGCGCTTTCAGCGATTGGCGCCAGGTGAACGCCTTGGGCCCGCGCAGATCGAACGCGATGTGCTTCGACGAGCGCTGTGACCAGTCCCAGTTGCGGCCGAAGGCGCCCTTCACGACGTTGCGTTTCGCGTGGCCGACCGTGAGGAAGCCCGGCACCACCTCGGGCCGCGGCGCGTTGTAGATGCGGCAGGTGTCGCCTTCGGGCACCATGTATTTGCGATAGGGCCCGCCGAGCCCCTCGATCATGCCCGGCACCTCGACGCGCCAGTTTTCCGGATCGTGCGAAACCTTCATCGGCACGAAGTCCACGCCGTCGAGGCTGATCGTGAGATCGCGCCAGGCGGCGAACGCGCCGCCAGCCTCGCCGGTGAAGATGCGTTTCAGCGCGTCGCGTTGCGGCGCGTCGGCGCGGTCGTCGATGAGGAAGCCGAACTCGCGATTTCGCGCCATCACGTTGCCCTCGAAATGGATTACGAGGACGACGGCGAGGTTCTGCCCGCCCAGCTTCACGTCGCCGAAATGCCCGTCGCGGATCAGCCAGGTCAGCACGCCCTCGCAATAGCCGAGCGTGGGATCGGAGCCGAAATTGCACGGGCATCCGATCGCACAGCTGCACAGGTCCCACCAGTCGCCGACGATGCGCCAGGCGGGGATGTCGGATGGCGTGGCCATGCGGCGAGCGTAAGCGCTGCGCCGCCCCGCGCGCAACGCTCATTCGCCGCGGTCCGGCCCCGCCGCCGCGGGGGAGCGCAAGAAGGCGATGATATCGCGCCGGTCACGTGCCTCGGCGACGCGCGTGCCCATGCGCGTGCCCGGGACGAGCGCCGTCGGGTTCGCGAGCCAGCGATCGAGCGTCGGCGCATTCCAGATCAGTCCCGACCCCCGCAGGGCGGGCGAATAGTCGTAACCGGCGGCGGCGCCCGCGCGGCGGCCGAATACGCCCCGATGCCGTGGGCCAGCGCGGTGCGCATCGATGGAATGACAGACGGCGCAACGGTCCTCGTAGAGTTGCCGTCCGCGCGCAGCATCGCCGCGGTCCGCCGCCGCCGCCGGCGCGGCGACGGCGAGGAGGGCGGCCGCGAGAGCTTTCGCGATGCCGGAACGCCGCCAGCGTGATTCGCGAGAGAGTTTCGTCATCGCAGCCGCCTCCGCCATGCCGACTACCCGAACACCGGCGCCTTGGCCGGGAACTTCTCCTTGAGCGCGGTCATGAACACGGTCGCGTGCATGACCTCGTCGGCAGCGATCCGCGCCACCAGCACGTGGAGATCGGTGTTCTTCAACGGCGCGATCATGCCGAGATAGGCGTTGGCCGCGCCGCGTTCGAGCCGCAGGGCCAGCTTCAGGATGTCCGCTTGGCTCTTGATCGCGCCGGCGTTCAGCGCGGCGGCATAGTCCGCGAGCGGCATCGCCTGGGCGGCCGTGGCGCCGAGCCGCCGGATCGCCGCCGCGAGCTCGTCGCGGTGCTGCTTGTGGTGATCCTGAAAGAGGCGCGCCAAGCCCGCCACTTCCGCCGCCAGAAGTCCGCTTTCGAGCGCGATCTGATAGGCGGCGATGCCCTCGTGATCGAGCGCCACGGCGGCGTTCAGCAGCGCCGCGTCCTGGGCGGCGTCGCCGCGGCCCTTGCGGGCGAGCGCGGGCGCGGCGCTGCCCGCGAGGGCGGCCAGGCCGGCCGCGGAAAGCGCGGCGGCGCCGGCGCCGAGCAGGCGGCGGCGGGGCAGAATCGGTGAATCGGCACGGTGGTCGGTCATCGCTGTCACTCCTCGGTTG
>CAZUYG010000761.1:0-2386 GCA_964624265.1 uncultured Candidatus Odyssella sp. | reverse complement strand
GGCCATGTTCCGGCGCGTGATGGGTCCGCATTACGATTTGAGCGGGCTGTGGGACAAGCACTGCGAATACGAATTCGCGGAGCGCGACGTTCCGAAGACAATGGCGACGATGGTCGCCGAGCCCTACGTCAACCACATCCCGACGATGACCGGCGGCGTCGGCTACAAGCAGCTCAGCCACTTCTACCAGAACCACTTCGTCAACTCGAACCCGGCCGATACGAAGCTGATCCCGATCTCGCGCACGATCGGCGGCGACCGCGTCGTCGACGAGATCCTGTTCTGCTTCACGCACGACCGCGAGATCGACTGGATGCTGCCGGGCGTGAAGCCCACCGGCAAATACGTGGAAGTGCCGCTGATCGCGATCATCAATTTCCGCGGCGACAAGCTCTACAACGAGCACATCTACTGGGATCAGGCGAGCGTGCTGGTGCAGATCGGCCTGCTCGACGCGAAGCTGCTGCCGGTCACCGGCCAGGAGCAGGCGAAGAAGCTGCTCGATCCCAAATTGCCGTCGAACGGATTGATGAAGAACTGGAAATACGCCCCGTAGGGGCGCGCTGCGCGCGCCCTGCCTCCGGCGAATGGCAGCGTGGGGCGTAGCGCGGCGGCTCCGATCCGACCGTCCGCGCGCAATGCATGCGGGGAAGGGGCGCGCGCAGCGCGCCCCTACGCGTCAACGCCCGCGTTCGAGCAATCCGCGGATCAGATACATTTCCGCCTCGTGCACGGTGCAGATCTGCTGCCACGCCTCCTCGGACTGCGAGGCGAGGCGCCAGCTCATCAGCGTCACGACGCAGGAGCCGGGGTCGCGGCCCAGCAGCGCGCCGGGCAGAACGCGCGCCGCATTGCGGAACTGCATCTTGTCGGGCGCGCGGCCCACATCGTAGTCGACCGTGAGGCGCTTGGGGTCGGCGTGGAGGCGCACCCAGGTTTCCTTGCCGTCGAAGATCGACGTGCCGACGAACAGGCCGGGCTCGGCCTCGCGGCGCTGCCAGCTTCCCCAGGCCCAGCGGCCCTGCTCGATCCCGTCGGCCATGATCCTGAACGCGGCCTCGGCCGGCACCGCCACGGCGATGCTGCTCGTGTGGCAAAACGGATCGATCATCGGAAGCGCCCCTGTTGTCCGGCGCCACCCTGTCGCGCGGGCCGGGCACGGGCAAGCCCGCATCGCGGCATTCCGTCCATACGTCCTCCGATGCCGACGTTCTCTGATGTCGAAAATTTGACATCGCGATACGACGCCGCTAGGTTCGGCGATGGCCCGCGAGAGGCCGGCTGACACTTCGTGGAGGGAACAATGTCTGGATTTCGTACGATCGCGGCCGCCGCGCTGATGGCGGGCGCCGCCCTTCCGGCATCCGCGCAGGAGCTCCGGATCGGCTACCTGACGACGCTCACCGGCCCGTTCGCCGGCATCGGCGGTCACAACGAGAAGGGCTTCAAGCTCGGCCTGGCGAAAGAGGGCTGGACGAAAGACGGCGACAAGCTTGGCGGCGTGCCGGCGCGCGTCGTCATCGCCGACGACCAGGCGAAGCCCGATGTGGGCCTGCGCGAGGTCGAGCGCATGATCAAGAGCGAGCGCGCGCAGATCATCGCCGGCACGATGGCGTCCAACGTCATGATGGCGATCGCCAAGGTGGTGACGGACGCCAACGTCGTCCTGGTCGGCACCAATGCGGGTCCGGCCCCGCTCGCGGGCGAGCAGTGCAATCCGCTGTTCGTCTCGGCTTCGTTCATGAACGATCAGAACGCCGAGGCCACCGGCGAGCTCGCCACGAAAGACGGCGTGAAATCCATCTATCTGATCGCGCCCAACTACCAGGCCGGCAAGGACAACGTCGCCGGCTTCCAGCGCACCTACAAGGGCAAGGTCGCGGGCACGGCGTTGGTGAAGCTCGGCGAATCCGACTATCAGGCGGATTTCGCCAAGGTGCGCGCGGCGGCGCCCGAGGCCGTGTTCGTGTTCGCGCCCGGCGCCATGGGCGTCTCGTTCATGAAACAGTGGGAAAGCTCCGGCCTCGGCAAGACGATCAAGCTCTACACGCTCTACACGATCGACAACTCCACGCTGCCGGCGATCGGCGCGGCGGCGATCGGCGCGACGCATACGAGCCACTGGAACCCCGACAACCCCGATCCGCGCAATCAGGAATTCGTGAAAGCCTACGTCGCCGCCAACGGCCAGCTTCCGTCGCTGTTCGCGGTGCAGGGCTACGACGCGGCGCGCGGCATCGCGGCGGCGGTGAAGAAGCTCAACGGCAAGATCGACGATCCGAAGCTGATCGCGAAGACGATGCGCGGCGGGCTTTCCTCGGTGCGCGGCGATCTCAAGTACAACGTCAACGGCTTCCTCGTTCAGCCCTATTGGAAGCTCGAGGTC
>CAZUYG010000760.1:0-2387 GCA_964624265.1 uncultured Candidatus Odyssella sp. | reverse complement strand
AAGTCGGGCGCCCTGAAAATGAGCTGCGAGGACCCCGACAATCCCAAGAACTTCCCGCGCAACCTGTTCGTCTGGCGCTCGAACCTGCTCGGCTCGAGCGGCAAGGGCCACGAGTATTTCCTCAAATATCTTCTCGGCACGCAGCACGGCGTGCTCGGCAAGGACCTCGGCGCCGAAGGCGGCACCAAGCCGCTCGAGGTGACGTGGCGCGATCCGGCGCCGGAAGGGAAACTCGACCTTCTCGTGACGCTCGATTTCCGCATGTCCACGACATGCATGTATTCCGACGTCGTGCTGCCGACCGCCACCTGGTACGAGAAGAACGACCTCAACACCTCCGACATGCACCCGTTCATCCACCCGCTCTCGCGCGCGGTGGACCCGGCCTGGGAGGCGAAGAGCGACTGGCAGATCTTCCGCGGCATCGCGAAGAAATTCTCGGAGGTCTGCGTCGGCCACCTCGGCGTCGAGAAGGATCTCGTGCTGGCGCCGATCCAGCACGACACGCCGGCCGAGCTGGCGCAGCCGTTCCAGCCCAAGGAGTGGAAGAAGGGTGAGTGCGACCTCGTTCCCGGCAAGACCGCGCCGGCGATGGTCGTCGTCGAGCGCGACTACCCGAACACCTACAAGAAGTTCACCGCACTCGGCCCGCTCATGGGCAAGCTCGGCAATGGCGGCAAGGGCATCGCGTGGAAGACCGAAGAGGAAGTCGCCTTTCTCAAGGAACTCAACTTCATGGTGACGGAGCCCGGCATCACGCAGGGCATGCCGAAGCTCGAGGACGATCTCGACGCGATCGAAACCATCCTGACCCTGGCACCGGAGACGAACGGCCATGTCGCCGTGAAGGCCTGGGAGGCGCTCGGCAAGCAGACGGGCCGCGATCACACGCATCTCGCGCTGCATCGCGAGGACGAAAAGCACCGCTACCGCGACGTGCAGGCGCAGCCGCGCAAGATCATCTCCTCGCCGACCTGGAGCGGCCTCGAATCGGAGAAGGTGAGCTACAACGCCGGCTACACCAACGTGCACGAGCTGATCCCGTGGCGGACGCTCACCGGCCGCCAGCAGCTCTACCAGGATCATCCCTGGATGATCGCGTTCGGCGAGGCGCTTTGCCTCTACAAGCCGCCGATCGACACCAAGACGGTGACGCCGCTGCTCGGCAAGAAGAGCAACGGCAACCCGGAGATCGCGCTCAACTTCATCACGCCCCACCAGAAATGGGGCATCCACAGCACCTATTCCGACAACCTCATCCTGCTCACGCTGAACCGCGGCGGGCCGGTGGTGTGGCTCTCCGAAGTCGACGCAAAGAAGATCGGCGTCGAAGACAATGACTGGATCGAGCTGTTCAACACCAACGGCGCCATCGTCGCGCGCGCGGTGGTGAGCCAGCGCGTGAACGAGGGCATGACGCTCATGTATCACGCGCAGGAGAAGATCGTGAACACGCCCGGCAGCCAGCTCACCCAGGCGCGCGGCGGCATCCACAACTCCGTCACCCGCACCTGCCCGAAGCCGACGCACATGATCGGCGGCTACGCGCAGCAGAGCTACGGCTTCAACTATCACGGCACGATCGGCACCAACCGCGACGAGTTCGTGATCGTGCGCAAGATGTCGAAAGTCGACTGGATGGAGGGCGCCTACGCCGGCCCTCCCGCGCAGGCCGCGGCCGAGTAGAGAGGAACCGATCCCATGAAAGTCCGCGCACAGATCGCGATGGTGCTGAACCTCGACAAGTGCATCGGGTGTCACACCTGCTCCGTCACCTGCAAGAACGTGTGGACCTCGCGCGAGGGCATCGAATACGCGTGGTTCAACAACGTCGAGACCAAGCCCGGAATCGGCTATCCCAAGGAGTGGGAGAATCAGGAGAAGTGGAAGGGCGGCTGGGTTCGCGGCCGCAACGGCAAGATCCGCCCGAAGCTCGGCGGCAAGTGGCGCATCCTCGCGCAGATCTTCGCCAACCCGCATCTGCCGGAGATCGACGACTACTACGAGCCGTTCACGTTCGACTACGACCATCTCCAGAAGGCGCCGGAGAGCCAGACGATGCCGACGGCGCGGCCGCGCTCGCTCATCACCGGCGAGCGCATGGAGAAGATCGTCTGGGGGCCGAACTGGGAGGAGATCCTCGGCACCGAGTTCGCCAAGCGCGCGAAGGACAAGAACTTCGATCACGTGCAGAAGGAGATCTACGGGCAGTTCGAGAACACCTTCATGTTCTATCTGCCGCGCCTCTGCGAGCATTGCCTGAACCCGGCCTGCGTCGCCTCGTGCCCCTCCGGCTCGATCTACAAGCGCGAGGAAGACGGCATCGTCCTCGTCGACCAGGACAAGTGCCGCGGCTGGCGCATGTGCGTCTCCGCCTGCCCCTACAA
>CAZUYG010000759.1:0-2388 GCA_964624265.1 uncultured Candidatus Odyssella sp. | reverse complement strand
CCGCAAGGAGCGCCCGCCGACGCCGGCCTGACCGAACGGCGGGCCGGCGGCCGCGATCGTTGGTTTGACCTTCTCTCCGGCCTCCACCATCCTCATGCGGCGTCGGGCCCCGTACGAAGAGAGGCACGCAATGCGCGTCGGCGTTCCCAAGGAGATCAAGACTCTCGAATTCCGCGTCGGCCTCGTGCCTGCGTCGGTGCGCGAGCTTTCGCATCACGGGCATCAGGTGTTCGTCGAGACCGGCGCCGGCGGCGGCATCGGCTACACCGACGACGATTATCGCCGCGCCGGCGCCACCGTGCTCGGCACGAAAGAGGTGTTCGATACGGCCGAGCTGGTGGTGAAGGTGAAAGAGCCGCAGCCGGCCGAATGCAAGATGCTGCGCGAAGGACAGGTGCTGTTCACCTATCTCCACCTCGCCGCCGACAAGGCGCAGGCCGAGGGCCTCATCAAGTCCGGCGCCACCTGCATCGCCTACGAGACGGTGACGGACCGCGCCGGCGGCCTGCCGCTGCTGGCGCCGATGAGCGAGGTGGCCGGGCGCATGGCGATTCAGGTGGGCGCGCGCTGCCTCGAGAAGGAAGCCGGCGGCTCCGGTATTCTGCTCGGCGGCGTGCCGGGCGTGGCCTCGGCGAACGTCGTCGTCGTGGGCGGCGGCGTTTCGGGCACCAATGCCGCGCGCATGGCCATGGGCATGGAAGCGCAGGTGGCGATCCTCGACAAGAAGCACGAGCGCCTCGCCGCGCTCGACCTGCAATTCGGCGGCCAGCTCAACACGATCTATTCCACCGTGGACGCGCTCGAAACCTACGTTCCGCAGGCCGATCTCGTCGTGGGCGCGGTGCTGGTGCCGGGCGCGGCGGCGCCGAAGCTGATCACGCGCGAACTGGTGCGGAAGATGCGGCCCGGCTCCTGCATCGTGGACATCGCGATCGACCAGGGCGGCTGCTGCGAGACGAGCAGGCCCACGACCCATGCCAGCCCGACCTATGTGGAGGAAGGCGTCGTCCACTACTGCGTGACGAACATGCCCGGCGCGGTGCCGCGCACCTCGGCCGCCGCGCTCAACAACGCGACGCTGCCGTTCGTGATGGCCATCGCCGACAAGGGCGCCAGGCGCGCGATGGCCGAGGACCCGCATCTTCTCGCCGGCCTCAACGTGCACAAAGGGCGCATCACGTTCGATGCCGTCGCGCGCGACCTTGGCCTCGACTATCGCCCGGCGAAGGACGCGTTGGCCGCATGAACCTCGAGAAGATTCCGGTCGGGCGGAATCCGCCCTGGGACGTGAACGCGATCATCGAGATTCCGCTCGGCGGCGCGCCGGTGAAGTACGAGATGGACAAGGACTCGGGCGCGCTGTTCGTCGACCGCTTCCTGCACACCTCGATGGTGTATCCGGCGAATTACGGTTTCATCCCGCACACTTTGGCCGACGACGGCGACCCGCTCGACATCCTCGTGATCGGGCCGGTGCCGGTGGCCGTCGGCTGCGTGGTGCGCTCGCGGCCGATCGGCGTGCTGGTGATGGAAGACGACAAGGGCAATGACGACAAGGTGCTGGCCGTCCCCACCGACGACCTGCACCCCTATTACTCCGCCGTCTCCTCCTATCGCGCGCTGCCGCAGATCTTCCTCGACCAGATCGGCCACTTTTTCACGCACTACAAGGATCTCGAGAAGGGCAAATGGGCCAAGGTCGGCCGCTGGGCCGAAGCCGGCGAAGCCGCCGAGATCATCGCGCGCGCGATCAAGCAGGGCGCGGCGAAGCGATGAGCCCGCTTTGACGGCGCTCGAGCTGCATGTCGGCGACATCACGGCGCTCGCGGTCGATGCGATCGTGAATGCGGCGAACGAAAGCCTGCGCGGCGGGGGCGGCGTGGACGGCGCGATCCACCGCGCGGCGGGGCCGGAGCTGCTCACCGCGTGCATCGCCATCGGCGGCTGCCCCACCGGCGCGGCGCGCATCACGCCCGGCTTCCGCCTGCCGGCGAAATACGTGATCCACACGGTGGGGCCGGTCTGGCGCGGCGGCGGCGCGGGCGAGGACGATCTGCTTGCGTCCTGCTACCGCGAATCGCTGAAGCTCGCCGCCGCGCACGGCGTGGCGAGCATCGCGTTCCCCGCGATCTCGACCGGCGTTTACGGCTTTCCGCCCGAGCGCGCCGCGCCGATCGCGGTGGCCGCCGTGCGCGGCCACGCCGGCGCCGGGCTCCGCCGCGCCATCTTCTGCTGCTTCAGCGAAGCGAGCGCGGCGCATTACCGCCCGCTGCTCGGCTGAATTCGCGGCATCGGCCCTCACTTCCCATCCGCCGCACGCGCGGCGGACGGGCCCCCTTCTCTCCCGCTGCGCGGGAGAGAGAAATAGGCTGCCCTTTCTTTTCTCTC
>CAZUYG010000758.1:0-2396 GCA_964624265.1 uncultured Candidatus Odyssella sp. | reverse complement strand
TCCGCGCCGGGCCGCGCTGTCGGCCTCGGCCAGCCGCGCCAATTTGACCGCGCCCATCTCGCCGGCGAGAACGCGGACCCGATCCATCGCGGCCTTGCCCTGCGCCATGTGCTCGGAATCGATCTGGGCCAGTCCGCCGGCGCGCCGCGCAGCGATGTCTTGCGCGAGCAGATCGAAGATCGTGCGGTGCTGGCGTTCGATGTCCTCGAGCCGCGCCCGCTGTTGTTCGCTCTCCAACTGCGGGCGCAGCGAGGCGATCCGGCGCGGCACCGCAACGAGCGCCTGACGGTAGGGATCCAGGAACTCCTCGATGCCGGTGACCAGGAAACCCCGCTGGCCCGTTTCGGCATCCTTGAGTTCCGAGAGGAGGAGATCGATCTCGCGGAGCTGCGCCAGCGTACGCTCGCCGAACTCGGCGTTTTGCACGAGCGTGCGCATGCTGAAATAAGACAGCGCCCCGAGCGCGGCGATCAGCGCGATCGATGCCCAAAGGCCCACATGCCGCAAGACCTGCGGCGCGACGTCCCGTGATTGAGCGCCGATCGGCAACATCGGCCTCCCTGCCTGCCCCTTTGGACGCGCGCACGGGTAATCGCGGCGCGTCAGCGCCTCGTTGGCTTGCTCTTTTCTTTTATTGTGCCCCTTGTCCCCGGCACGCGGCGCGGGTTCGGCTCCACGCCTTTAACTTAACGTATGATAAGCTTACCAGGAGTTGAAGCGCAACCGCGCCGTGTTAGGTGCCGCTACCTACTGCACCGGTTGCATGGCTTGCCCATTCGAGCTGCCCAAAAAAAGTGCGCCAGAGCCGTGCCGGCTCTGGCGCGCTTATTTCACGCGTATCCGGCGCCGTGGGCGCCGGCAACGCTTACTTCTTGTCGCTCGTCACCGTGCTCTGCTCGGTGTCGGGCTTCTGGCTCTGGGCATGGCCGCCCGGATGGCCCGCGCAAGCGAGGGCCGCGCCGGCCGTGAAGGCCGCGAGCGCCAAACCAAGAACCGTACGCTTCACGATAAGCATCGAAACGCTCCCTTGTTCGGTTGCGTGACGAAAAGGCTATGCCCGCGATTCCGGGCGGTCAAGCACCCGCGAAGCGTGCTCACGGATGCGTGACGCAGCGGCGTCAGGTTCCCGGCTTGGCCGCCTTGCATTTTTCGGCGAGCGGCTTGCCTTCGCGTTCGATCACCGCTTCCTCGCCCTTGGGCTGGAACACGAGCTTGATATTCTTGTTTTCCCACTTCTCGCCCCCGGCGACCGGACGGACGAAATAGGTCGTGTCCTTGAACGCGATCTTCACCCGCCCGGTCTTGGCCTGCGCCTCGGGCGGATAGGTGACGGTGACGTTCACCCCGCCATCGCACGCATAGGTGACGCGCTTGCGCGTGCTGGCCGCTTTCGTGTCGGGCTTCGCGGACTTCTCGGCCTTGGGCGCCGGCTTTTCGGCCTTGGGCGGCGCGGCGGGCTTGTCGCCCGGCTTGGTTTCGGCGTGGGCGGCGGCGGCGAGCAACAGCGACGCGGCCGCGGATAGGACAATTCGGATCATGCTGGCCTCGTGGGATGCGGAACGGCGCAACGACTATACGCCCGATGCGGGCATCGGTGCGATGCGCAATCTTCCTATAGCGGCGCTGCTTGCCAAGCGGTGAACGCCGCCCCGGAAACGCCGCCGGCCGAGGCGGAGCCTCAGCTTTTCTCCAGCGCCTTCAGCACCGCTTCGCCCATCTCGCGCGTGCCCACCCTGGTCTTGCCGGCCTGCATGATGTCGCCGGTGCGCAGGCCCTGCTCGAGCACGCGGGTGACGGCCTTTTCGACCACCGCGGCCTCGTCGGGCAGGTCGAACGAATAGCGGAGCGCCATCGCGAAGCTCATGATGCAGGCGATCGGGTTGGCGACGCCCTTGCCGGCGATGTCGGGCGCCGAGCCGTGCACCGGCTCGTAGAGCGCGTTGCGCTTGCCGGTCTTGGGATCCACCGCGCCGAGCGAGGCCGAGGGCAGCATGCCGAGCGAGCCCGTGAGCATCGCGGCGCAATCGGACAGCAGGTCGCCGAACAGGTTGTCGGTGACGATCACGTCGAACTGCTTCGGATTGCGCACGAGCTGCATCGCGCAGTTGTCGGCGTACATGTGCTGCAGCTCGACCTCGGGGAATTCCTTGGCGTGGAGGCGCGTGACCGTTTCGCGCCACAGCACGCCGGTGTGCATCACGTTGGCCTTCTCGACCGAATGCACCTTGTTGCCGCGCTTCTTCGCGAGCTCGAAGGCCACGCGCGCGATGCGCTCGATCTCGGGCGTCGTGTAGACCTGCGTGTCGACGGCGCGCTTCGTGCCGTCCTTGAGCGTCTCGACGCCGCGCGGCTCGCCGAAATAGACGCCGCCGGTGAGCTCGCGCAGGATCATGATG
>CAZUYG010000757.1:0-2398 GCA_964624265.1 uncultured Candidatus Odyssella sp. | reverse complement strand
ACCGCTTCCGCCGCGATCTCGGCGGCGTCGAAGAGGCCTATCAGGAAGTGGCGCGCCGCCTCGGCATCCTGCCCGAGGCGAACGTGCAGGACATCAAGGGCGGCTCGAGCATGCATTAGCGTTCGCCGCTCTCCGGGCACGTCATCCCGACCGAAGCGATCGCGTTCTTCACGCGATCGCGAAGTGGAGGGATCGCGGGCCAGCGGCGCACGATCCCTCCACTCCGCGCGGCGAAGACGCCGCGCTCCGGTCGGGATGACGTGGTGGAAAGGAAGAAGGCGGATACGACGTGAAAGCCAAAGTCCACATCACCCTCAAGAACGGCGTGCTCGATCCGCAGGGCAAGGCGATCCAGAACGCGCTCTCGCATCTCGGCTTCGGCGGCGTCGATGAGGTGCGCCAGGGGAAATACATCGAGATCAAGCTGGCCGATACCGATCCCGCCGCCGCGAAGCAGCGTGTCTCGCAGATGTGCGAAAAGCTTCTCGCCAACATGATCATCGAGAACTACTCGGTCGAGATCGCACCGTGACCGTCGAGGGCCGCCACCGCCCGAATCTTTCCGCGATCATTTTCGAGCGCGGCATCGTACGGCGGTCGCTGATCATCGGACTGATCGTGGGAACGGTCCTCAACATCATCAACCAGGGCGATGCGCTTCTGGCCGGCGGCGCCCTCGTCGCCTGGAAGATCGCGCTGACCTACTGCGTGCCCTACTGCGTCTCGACCTATGGTGCCGTGACGGCCCGGCTGGACATGATGAAACGGAGCGCGCGCGCCGCATGAAATCCGCCATCGTCCTTTTCCCGGGCAGCAATCGCGAGAACGACATGGCTGCGGCGCTCGAGGCCGCGAGCGGATCGAAGCCTGCGATCGTCTGGCACGGCGACAGCGATCTCCCGATCGTCGATCTCATCGTGCTGCCGGGCGGCTTCGCGCATGGCGACTATCTGCGCTGCGGCGCGATGGCCGCCCACTCGCCGATCATGCGCACCGTCGTCGAGCGCGCGCAGAAGGGCACCCCGGTGCTGGGCGTGTGCAACGGCTTCCAGGTCCTGACCGAAGCGGGCCTCTTGCCCGGCGCGCTGATGCGCAACGCGAGCCTCAAATTCGTCTGCCGCGACGTGCATCTGAAGGTCGAAAACAGCCAGACGCTGTTCACCAGCCGCTACGAGCAGGGGCAGGTGATCCGCGTGCCGGTCGCGCATGGCGACGGCAATTTCTTCGCCGACGAGGAGACGCTGAACCGCCTCGAGGGCGAGGGCCGCGTCGCGTTCCGCTACTGCGGCCCGGACGGTGCAGCAAACGACAATCCGAACGGCTCGATCCGCGCCATTGCCGGCATCTACAACGAGACCAAGACCGTGCTCGGCATGATGCCGCATCCCGAAAACGCGATCGAGGCGGCGCTGGGCAGCACCGGCGGCAAGGCGCTGTTCGACGGCATCGCGGCCGCATTGGGCTGAGGCAGAACCGCATGAGTATCGTCGATCGCGGCCGCCGAGACGGGAGGCGCCCCCGCAGCCGGTGGCCCGAGGATCGTTCGTGGCCGCCGCGCGGCCAGCCGCCCCAGCCGCCGCCGCAGGCCCGCTCCGCCGCGCCCACCGCCACCTATCTCATCATAGCGCTCTGCGTCGGCGTGTTCGCCTATGGCGAAGCGACCGAAACGAGCCGCGTGCTGGTCGAGGATTACGGCTATCTGCCCTCGCGCATGGCCGAGCGCGGCGCCGAGGGCTACATCGGCCTCGTCACGCACATGTTCCTGCATGGCGGCTGGCTGCACCTGATCGTCAACATGATCGTGCTGTGGTCGTTCGGCCGCGGCCTCGAGCCGGTGATGGGCGCGTTCCGCTTCGTCGTGCTCTATCTCGTCGCCGGCGTGCTCGCCGCGCTTGCACACGGTTTCGTCAACGATCTTTCGAACGTGATCCTGATCGGTGCCAGCGGCGCGATCGCCGGCGTGCTGGGGGCCGCGGTCGTCGCGGCGCCGCGCCTGCCGGTCATCTTCGTGATCTTCCCGATGCCGCTGTGGATCGCGGTGATCGCGCTCGTGGCCCTCCACGTCGCCGCGATCATGTTCGATTGGGATCCCGAGATCGCGTGGCACGCGCACCTGGCCGGCCTCGCCGCCGGCGCGCTCCTCTATCCGCTGCTCCGGCGGCGCTCCGCCGTTTAGAGCCTTCGCCCGATGAACAAGCCCCAACGCACGCCCAAGGTTGACGCCGCCCTCGCCGCCGAACACGGCATCAAGGGCGACGAATACAAGACGATGCTCGAGATCATGGGCCGCGCGCCCAGCTTCACCGAGCTCGGCATCTTCTCGGTGATGTGGAGCGAGAACTGCTCCTATAAATCCTCGCGCATCCATTTGAAAAAGCTGCCGACCCTGGCGCCGTGG
>CAZUYG010000756.1:661-2406 GCA_964624265.1 uncultured Candidatus Odyssella sp. | reverse complement strand
ATCTCGGCGAGCGCCTGAACGAGCGCGATGGCGTCCTCCATCGCGAGCTTGGTGCCCGAGCCGATCGAGTAGTGCGCGGTGTGCAGCGCATCGCCCATCAGCACGATGTTCTTGTGGTGCCAGTGCTCGTTCTTGATCGCCGGAAAGGCGCGCCACATCGAGCGGTTCTTGATCAGGCGATGCGGGCCGAGCTCCGCGGCGAACAGCCGCTCGCAATAGGCGATCGTCTCGTCCTCGCTCGCCTCGTTCATGCCGGCCTTCTTCCAGGCCGTCTCGGAGGTCTCGACGATGAAGGTCGAGTGGTCCTTTTCGTACTGGTAGGCGTGGACGCGCCACAGCCCGGCATCGTTGTGCTTGAAATAGAAGGTGAAGGCGGGGAACGGCTTGGTGGTGCCGAGCCACACGAAGCGGTTCGGCCGCATGATCACCGACGGCTTGAAATGCTCGGCATAGCGCGCGCGGATGCCCGAATTGACGCCGTCGGCGGCGAGGATGAGGTCGACGCCCTGGAATTCGGCGAGATCGGCGACCTCGCGCTGGAAGTGGATCTTGATCCCCAGCGCCATCGCGCGCTGCTGCAGGATCTGCAGCAGGGTCTTGCGCGACAGGCCGGAGAAGCCGTGGCCCTTCGAGGTCAGCACCTCGCCACGGTAGTGGATGTCGATGTCGTCCCAGTGCGCGAAATGGCGCGTGATCTCGTCCTGCGATTCCGGGTCCGCCGCACCGAAGCCTTCGAGCGTCGCGTCGGAGAACACGACGCCGAAGCCGAAGGTGTCGTCCGGCTTGTTGCGTTCGTAGACGACGATCTCGTGCCGCGGGTCGGCCTTCTTCATGAGGATGGCGAGATAGAGGCCGGCCGGTCCGCCGCCGATGCTGACGATTTGCACGTGATGCCCCGCTGATTGATCTGAACCGAGGAGATAATGCAACTCTGCGCGCCGAGATAAGCGCGGCATTTAACCTGGGGCAAGGACCATTCGCAGCCCGTCCCACAGGAAGCGCCCGCCCACCAGCACGAGCACGACGTTGCAGATGCGGTAGAAGAGCCGCTCGTCGACGCGCGCGTGCAGCCACCAGCCGATCGCCATGCCGGCCGGCGCCAGCGGCAGCAGGACGAGCGCGGTCAGCACGTTCTGGGGCGCGAACTGGCCGAGCGCCCAGAACGGTACGACTTTCGCCCAGTTGATGACGGCGAAGAAATAGATCGTCGTGCCGGTGAACAGCGTCTTGTCGAGGCGTTGCGGCAGCAAATAGACCGAAAGTGGCGGCCCGCCGGCATTGGCGATGAAGCTGGTGAGGCCGGACACCGACGACCAGAAGACGCCCTTGGGCCAAGACGCCTTTGCCGGCGCCGGGGCGGCGAAGCGGGCACGCAGCCAGGCCTGCAGCGGATAGATCGTGCCGACCGTGCCGATGATGATGCGGATCCAGCCTTCGCCGAGATGGCGGAAGGAGAAATAGCCGAGCAGCGTGCCGAGGAGGCCGCCGGGCAGCAGGATGCGCATGTTCGCGCCGTGCCAGCGGCCGCGATACATGAACAGGCCGATCGCATCCATCGCGATGAGCAGCGGCAGCATGATCGCTGCAGCCTGCGGCACCGGCACCATCAAGGCGAGCATCGGCAGGGCGATCGCGCCGATGCCCATCCCGAAGCCACCCTTGGAGATGCCGACGAGAAGGAAGGCCGGAACGGCCAGGGCGTAGAACGCGGCGTCTTCGATCAAGGGCGGCTCGCAGTGGCGGAC
>CAZUYG010000756.1:0-651 GCA_964624265.1 uncultured Candidatus Odyssella sp. | reverse complement strand
TTGACGGCCTTCGTAATCGCCGCCGTGCTATGGCCGGCGAGCCCCCTCGGCGCGGTCGAACCGCCAGCCGGTGCGGCCGTCGTCGAGCGCGTGCGCGCGCTCGAAGCGATCGACGGCGCGACCTTGCGGTTGGTGGACGGGCGCACGCTGCGCCTTGCCAATCTCGTCGTGCCCTTGCCCGATCTCGATCGCGCGGGGCGACCGGTCGAGGCCGCGGCCGAGCGGGCACGCCAGCGCCTCGCGGCGCTCGCGCCCGGCGAGCTTGGGCTGCTCGATGCGGCACCACCGCCCGATCGCTACCGGCGCGTCGTCGCCCAGGCGGTTGGCGGCGGGCGCTGGATTCAGGGGGAGATGGTGGCGCTGGGCCTGGCGCGGGTCGGCGTCGACGTGGCGACGCGGCAGTGGGCAGCGGCGCTGCTCGCTCTCGAAGCGCAGGCGCGCGCTTCCCGTGCAGGCTTCTGGGGCGACGGCACGTTCCGCGTGCTGTCCGCTGCGGCGCCGGGCCGCTTCGACGAAGGCTTCGCGATTCTGGAGGGGCGCGTCGAATTGCTGGAGACCCGCGCCGGCGTGACGCAGCTTCGCTTCGGCGCCGAGCGCGCCCGCTCGCTGACGGTTTCGGTGGTGGCGGGACAGCGGGCGACGTTCCGCGCC
>CAZUYG010000755.1:0-2412 GCA_964624265.1 uncultured Candidatus Odyssella sp. | reverse complement strand
CGGCTTTCGCACGTTTCGCAACGCTCGGCGCCCAGGCCCTGTTCGTCATCGAGGATCCGGTCTTCATCTCGATGACCGATCCGATGGTTCGGCTCAGCAACGGCCATCGCCTGCCGATCCTGACCGGCATCCGGTCGATGGTTCCTGCCGGCGGCCTCGTGTTCTACGGATTCGACCGCCTCGAACTGTGGCGACGCTCGGCCGATTTCGTCGATCGGATCTTCAAAGGCGCGGTGCCGGCGGAAATGCCGATCGAGCAGCCGACGAAGTTCACCCTCGTCATCAATCTCAAGACGGCCAAGGCTCTCGGTATTTCCATTCCGCAGTCGGTGCTCGTCCGCGCGGACGAAATCATCGAGTGAGGCGGGCGCAATACCGGCCCGCGCAGCCGTTCGCCCCCATGCGCGCCTGTACGCTTGATCGGCGCGCCGCGCGCCGATACGGTGGATTTTCAATCACGCAGTGCCCAATTCCCGCTCATGCACATCCGCGACGGCTTCGTTTCGACCATCGGCAACACGCCGCTCATCAAGCTGCAGGGCGTCTCCGCGCTCACCGGCTGCACGATCCTCGGCAAGGCCGAGTTCCTCAATCCGGGGCAGTCGGTGAAGGACCGCGCCGCGCTCGCGATCGTCGAGGACGCCGAGAAGAAGGGCCTGCTCAAGAAGGGCGGCGTCATCGTCGAGGGCACCGCGGGTAACACCGGCATCGGCCTCGCGCTCGTCGGCAATGCGCGCGGCTACCGCACCGTGATCGTGATCCCCGAAACGCAGTCGCAGGAGAAGAAAGACATGCTCCGCCTCTGCGGCGCGGAGCTGATCGAAGTGCCGGCGGTTCCCTACAAGGATCCGAACAACTACGTCCACGTCTCCGAGCGCAAGGCGAAAGAGCTGGCGGCCAAGGAGCCGAACGGCGCCATCTGGGCGAACCAGTTCGACAACGTCGCCAACCGCGAGGGGCATCTCCGCACGACGGGACCGGAGATCTGGGAGCAGACCGACGGCAAGGTGGACGGCTTCGTGTGCGCGGTCGGCACCGGCGGCACGCTCGCCGGCATCGCCATGGCGCTGCGCGAGCGCAACAAGGGCGTGAAAATCGCGATCGCCGATCCCCAGGGCGCGGCGCTCTACAGCTACTACAAGACCGGAACGCTCAAGGCCGAAGGCAGCTCGATCACCGAAGGCATCGGCCAGGGCCGCATCACGAAGAACCTCGAGGGCTTCACGCCCGATTTCGCCTACCAGATTCCCGACGACGAGGCCCTGCCCTACATCTTCGACCTGCTCGGGAAAGAAGGCCTCTGCCTCGGCGGTTCGAGCGGCATCAACGTCGCCGGCGCCGTGCGCCTCGCGAAGGATCTCGGCCCCGGCAAGACGATCGTCACGATCCTCTGCGACTACGGCAACCGCTACCAGAGCAAGCTGTTCAATCCCGCGTTCCTGCGCTCCAAGCATCTTCCGGTGCCGAAATGGCTCGACCGATGACCGCCGCCTCCGACCGCGGTTATGCGCGGCCCGAAGCGCTCGTGACCACCGACTGGCTCGCCGCGCATCTCGGCGCGCCCGACATCCGCGTCGTCGACGGCTCCTGGTATCTCCCGGCGATGAAGCGCGACCCCAAGGCGGAATTCCTCGCCGAGCACATCCCGGGCGCGGTCTATTTCGACATCGACGACATCTCCGACACGGCCTCGCCGCTGCCGCACATGCTGCCGAGCCCCGAGAAATTCGCCTCGCGCGCGAAGAAGCTGGGGCTGGGCGACGGCAACCGCATCGTCGTTTACGACGGGCTCGGCCTGTTCAGCGCGGCGCGCGTGTGGTGGATGTTCCGCGTGTTCGGTCACGAAGACGTGGCGGTGCTCGACGGCGGCCTCAAGAAATGGAAGGCCGAGGGCCGCGCGCTCGAGGCCGGCCCGCCGCGCCCGCGCGAGCGCCATTTCACCGCGCGGGTGAATTCGCTGCTGGTGCGCGAGATCGACGACGTGAAGCACAATGTCGGGACCAAGCGCGAGCAGGTGATCGACGCGCGTTCGCCGGGGCGATTCGCCGGACGCGATCCCGAGCCGCGCCAGGGCCTGCGCGGCGGGCACATCCCCGGCTCGAAAAACGTCCCGTTCGGCGAGATGACCGATCCCGCGACCGGGACGCTGCTGCCGGCCACATCGCTCGAGGCGAAATTCCGCGCCGCCGGCGTCGATCCCGCGAAGCCCATCGTGGCGAGCTGCGGCTCGGGCGTTTCGGCCTGCGCGCTGGCGCTCGGCCTCCACCTCATCGGCGCGCCGCAAGTGGCGGTTTACGACGGCTCCTGGACCGAATGGGGCGGCCGCAGCGATACGCCGATCGAGAAAGAATAGAATGCGCGACCGGCAGCGACGCGGAAACGTGCGGAAGATTCACCGCAAGGATACGAAGA
>CAZUYG010000754.1:0-2413 GCA_964624265.1 uncultured Candidatus Odyssella sp. | reverse complement strand
GACGAGCGCGTGCTCGGCCCCCTCGACATGCGCGCGTCGACGTGGACGCTCCAGGCACTCGCGGCCAGCCCGGATCACGCGGCCGGCTACACCGGCAGCACCGCCGGAGGAACGGCGACGGCCGCCGCGCCCACGAACCTCGCCGCGATCGCACCGGCTGGCGCGCTCAACAGCACTGCGCGCGACATGGGCGCGTGGCTCCGCTTTCTCAACGCGCACGGCCAGGCGGCCGGGCTTCGCGTGGCGCCGGCGGCATACGCGCGCATCTTCGAGCGCCACAGCCCCGACGGCCTCTATGGCCTCGGCTTCCAGCTCGAACGGCGCTCGGGACTGCTGCTCGCGGACCACGGCGGAAACATTCCCGGTTATAGCGCCGTCGTCGTCCACGTCCCGGAAAAGGCGCTTTCGTTCGCTTTGCTCACCAATCAGACCGCTTCGGCGCTCACGGCATCGGCCAAAGACCTGTTTTGGGAGACCGTCGTGCGGCCGGAGCTGCCGCCGGCGCCGGTTCCGGCGCCCGCGCCCCGCCCGGCGGCTGGCCCGCCGATCGCCCCGGATCGCCTCGTCGGCCACTATTTCTCGAGCGACGACCTCTCCTTCGACGTGCGGCGCGAAGGCGGCGGGCTTGCGCTGATCCTGCCGGGCACGCCGCCGCTGGCGCTCAAACCGGCCGGGGTCAACCTCTACGATCTCGAAGGCTCGGGCGGCTTCGCGATGAGCGTCGCCGAATCGCAGGCGATGCCGGGCCGCATCGAGGCTGCGCTGCGCAAGCCGCCGTCGCAGAGCGGCGGCGACATTCCGCTGCTGAAGAAGGACGCCGCGTGGCTGCTGCGCGCGCGCGCGCAGCATGCCGGGGCGCATGCGGCGCTGATCGGGAGCTACGACAGTCCCGACAAGAAGCTGACGATGGAAATCGTGCCGTCCGGTGCCGGTGTGGCGCTTCTCGTCGTCGGAAATCCGCCGCGCCTGCTCACCGAGGCCGAACAGGATATCTTCCGCATCGCGGGCCGTCCGGAGACGCATAGCCTGCGGCTCCGCCGCGGCACGAGCGGAAGCGTGGTGGGGTTCACGCTGGTCGAGCCCTCGTCCTCGCGGGCGATGATCGCCGAGGGCGTCGCGGCGGTCAAAGACCCGGTGCGCGGCCGGGAGATCCTCGAGCGTGCCGCCGCCGCGGCCGGCGGCGCGGAGGCGATTGATCACATCGCCTCGATGCGCGCGACCGGCCGCGCGATTGCCGCCCCGCACGGGCTCGACGGCCCGACCGAAGAGATCATCGTGCCGGGCCGGCGTTCCATGCTGATCGAACTCGGCGCCTTCGGAAAGGCCGTGATTCGAACGCGCGAAATCACGGGCGCACGCTCGGGATATTACGCGACGAAAGACGGCGCGCGCGTGGCGGTGACCGGCAAGGCGCTGCAGCTCGCACGCCTCTCTGCCGTTCCGCACGCGCTCTACCGGTGGAAAGAGCGCTACGCCGCCGTGACGCTGGTCGGCGAGACGGTCGTGAATGGCGAGAATGCATATATCGTGGAAGCAGCGCCGCCGGGCCTCGCGCCCACCAAGCTGTATATCTCCGCGCGCTCCCACGTCATCTTGCGCGAGGAACCGCCGTTTTACTTCGGCGATGTACTGACGGCCCTCGCGCTCGGCATCGATTATTCCGACTACCGGACCGTGAACGGAATCCGGTTTCCGTTTGCGATTGCCACGGAGGTTCCGATGCTGGGGCGGATCGTGCTCGCCTACGAAACCGTGACACTCGATGGGCCGGTCGATCCAGCCGTCTTCGAGTAGCCGCGCAAGAGACCCGGTTCAGTCCGGCTTCACCGATGACGCGCCGGGAAGCGCAGCGCCAATGACCGTCGGCGCGGAAAGGGTGAGGGTCGCGGGAGCCGGCGCAGCCGGGCCGCCGGCAAGTTCCACGCCGAAGACAATCAGCGCCGTCAGAACGGCCGCGACTGCGGTGCATTTGCGGTAGTCGACCGCGGCGCCGCCGCGCCGGTTGGATTGGAGCTTAACCATGGCGTCTCTCCTATCGCGCCTCGTCCGACGCGCCCAGAAAGCGCCGAAAATTCTAAGCGCGTGTGAACAGACATCCTTACCGCCGCGTGATTTACCCATTTACCAGTGAGTTGCGGCCCGCGCGCGGCGCCGGTTTGTGGCGACAATGTGCCGGCGTATCGTCTGGGAATCGCCAGCGGCGCGGTTCCCCGCAATTCTGGCCGCGCAGAGCGCGTTAACCACGGCCCACTCGATCGCGGGTGCGGCTGCTACGAGGATTGCGGCATCAGCGCAGGATCGCCCGTCTCCAAAGCGCTGCCGGACGGCACGAGTCCGGGCAGCAACGCGCGCGCCGCGGCAGCCGCCAGCGCGTCGTGCCCGCGGCGTGCATCCCTGCCGAGCGCGATCAGCG
>CAZUYG010000753.1:0-2419 GCA_964624265.1 uncultured Candidatus Odyssella sp. | reverse complement strand
CGCCGTTCGGCAGCAAACGAAATCCGAGCCAGGCCGCACGATCGAGAGAGTCCGATCCAACCTGCCGGAGGAGTTTGATCTCAAGATCCAGGCGCTCGGCCCAGGAAACGATGTTCTCGGCTGCAAATTCGCGGGCGGATTTACGATACTGGGCGCGCAAGGCACCATCGAGAGCGAGCCGCCGTAGCGCCTTGGCCAAGTTCTTGGCCAAGTCGGCACGCGCGATGCGCGTACAAACCCCCTCCGGTAACACGCCGACGAGATCGCAATCGATGCCGCGGCGCGCCTCGGGCTCCAACGTCACGATGCAGCAACCGGCGGAGAGCGCTTCAAGCGTCACGTTCCCCAGCGACCCGCCTTCGGAGAGCGCTATGTACACGTCGGCCGCCGCTGTGTAGCGCGGCACTTCGTTATGAGGCACGCGACCGGTGAGGGATACGTATTCGCCAAGACCGTGCTCGGCGACGAAACGTTTTGCGTCGTCTGCCAGCTCGCCATAGCCAACAAGGAGCGCGCGGAAATCGAGGCCGTCTGCCTTCAGGCGGCGGTACGCTTCAAGCGTCTCCATCACATGCTTGGTCGCAGCGAGGCGGCCAAGCGAGACGAAGACAGGGCAACCTGTGTCGCGCAAGCCGTGGCGCGCAAGCAGAGCCGCTCTCTCGGCGGGAAGGAGCGCCGGAGCAAGATCGGTACCGTTGAGTATCAGAATAAGCCGTTCCCGCTGCTTCCGGGTACTGAAGAACCGGCTGTATGGCGAGCCCTCGAGCGTGCCGATGATGATCTTGATCGGCGCCATCAACAGGATTCGGTCAACGATGTACATGAGGCGAAGTAGAGGAGACCGCCCGTAGCGACGGAGTACAAAGTGCATCACGCCGAGGCAGCGCCAGACCACACGCCGCCCGGACCATGCGAGCAGCGCTGCCAGGCCGAGATTGCCGCGGTCGCAATACACAACGTCAATCTTGCTCCTGCGACTACCAGCCAAAACAGCCCGCGCCTGCGTGAGCCATGTGACCGGATCGGCCAAGAACCGAGGCAGCCAGGCCGCACGATACGGCAGGATGCGGAAGCGCAGATGGCGGAAATGCCCAAAATCCGGTGCGAGGCTGGTTCCGGGCGGCACATCGCCGCGACGCTTCGCGAGCAGAAGCACATCGGCCGCGATGCCGCGCGCCTCGATCCGCTCCAGCAGCTTCAGCACGGCCGGCGTGCCCGATATCTGCCAGGTGTCCAGGCGCATTCCCGAGAAAATCCGGCACACCAAGAGCAGGCGCATGAACAAGACGTCTTGCGAAATTGATGCCGCTGCGCACTCAGGCTGGCGTGCGCGCCGCGTCCAAAACGGCATCGTCTGGGACGATCGCAAGCGGCTTCGTATTGCGCGACTTCATGTGATCCGGACGATCGTGCGCTAGCTGCGGCGGCAGGTTGTCGACCGGATTGTATGCAAAATAGGCCTGCCACCGGTCTTTCGACGACAGGTTCTGGCCCGAACCATGAACAATGTTGCAATGAAAGATGGCGCACATGCCAGCGCGGCCAGTGAGTGCCACTGGCGCACGCGATTCTTCCATGATGCCAATTTCGATGTCGCGCTCCACCGCGATCTGCTTGTGCGCGCCGACCATGGTCGGCTTGTGCTTGAGATAGCCGCGCTTGTGACTGCCGGGAATCACATAGAGGGCGCCGCTGATCTCGTCGACATCGGCAAGCGCGATCATGAACGTGGCCGCACGCGCTTCCGGCATGCGGTCGAGCTTCCAGTAGCCGTAGTCCTGATGCCAGAGCATCGGCGAGCCGGTGATGGCCTTCTTGAGGTTGATCTTGGAATTGTAGATGTAGAGCCCGCGCCCCAGAAGCTGCTCGGCAACGCCGAGCGACCGCGGCAGACGCGCCGCCGCGAAAAAGGCTCGCGACGCCGTCGGCCCGTCGCTTTCATGGCACCGATAGACGGTGGCGATGTCGCCGGCGCGAAACACGCAGTCGCTTTCGAGCGCCGAAAGCCGGTCGGTCTCCCGCGTCAGAAGCGCGAGTTCCTCCGCGGTGATGAGATCGGGGAAGATGAGATAGCCGTCGTCTTCGAATCGCTTTCGCTGCGTTTCCGTCAGTTGCATCGGAATTTCACGCCCCTGTGCATCATCGCCCTGTAACCTCATTATAGTCGTTCGTCTTGGCCGTGACACGGGCGGGGAAGCCGTTGACCATGACCCCGGCCTCGACAGGCCGCGTCACGATGGCGCCCGCCCCGACCATCGCTCCGGCACCCACCGAGACGCTCTGGATGACGGCGGCGATCGATATCCATACCCGGTCGCCGAGCCGAGAGCTGCCGCAGAGGATGGCGCCGGCTCCGACATGGCAGCGCGCGCCCACTTCGACGTTGTGTCCGATGACCACGTTGTTTCCAACGATGCTG
>CAZUYG010000752.1:0-2419 GCA_964624265.1 uncultured Candidatus Odyssella sp. | reverse complement strand
GACGAACTTGCCGTTTCCGAGGAACTGTCTCCGATCGGCGACGAGCCAGCCGCCGTCAAACCCGCCGATGACGATCTCTTCGCGAGGTATGAGGAGCCGCCGGCGGGCAACGACCCGTTTTCGCGCCGCGCCGCGCCGGCGCCCGGCGCCGATGCGTTCTCCGCGCATGCCGCGCCGGCGCCGTCATACTTCTCGCCATCCGAGATGCGGACGCCTACCGTAACCGCACAGGTTCCGGTGTCGGATCCGTTCTCGGGGCCGCCGCAGCCGGGCCCCGGCATTCCGCCGCCGGCCACGGCGCAGATGAGCCCGCTCGCCATGCCGGGGGCTTCCGCGGCGGGACCGCAGCCGCTGGCCTACGCGCCTGCCACAGAAATCGAACCGCTGCAGCGGCCGGTCGATCTCCTTGCCTTCCTGACGGAAGCTCAGAGTGCCGCGCTGGTCGCCGGAATCATCGGCCCGCACGGGTCGGCCGGGCGTGTCCAGCCAGGCGGAATCAACGCGGCGATCGCGTTCCTCAAGGACAACGCATCGCCGAAAATCCTTCTCGTCGACATTTCCGGCGTGCCCGAGCCGATGGCTCGCGTCGACGCGCTGGCGGAAGTCTGCGCGCCCGGAACGATGGTCGTCGCGACCGGCGTAGCCAACGACGTTGCGCTGTACCGCGATCTCAAGAACGCCGGCATCTACGAATATCTGGTCAAGCCGATCCAGCCCGAGGTCCTCAAGACCGTGGTGCTCGAAGCCGCGTCGGGCGGCGCCAAGGCGGAGCCCGATTCGAGCAAGCCGGTGCTCATGATCGTGGGCACGCGCGGCGGCGTCGGCGCCAGCACGGTGGCGATCAATATCGCCGGCACGCTCGCGCGCCAGGGCAAGAAGACCATCCTGCTCGACCTCGATCTGCAGTTCGGCAGCATCGCACTCACGCTCGACATCGACCCGGGGCACGGCCTGCGCGAAGCGCTCGACCGTCCGGAACGCGTCGACAGCATGTTCCTCAACAGCTCGGCCGTTAAGGTTGGCGAAAACTTGTACGTTCTGGCGGCCGAAGAGGGCGTCAACGAAACCGTCGCGGTGAGCGGCGAGCCGCTGGCAACGCTGCTGCACGAGCTGCAGCGCCACTTCGACGCGATCGTCGTCGACCTTCCGCGCCACGTTGCCGTGGCCAACTGGGAGGCGATCGCGCGCGCCCATGCGCTCATGATCGTGGCCGACCTGTCGCTCGTCGGCATCCGCGACACGACGCGGTTTCTCACCGCAGCGAAAGACGTCGTCGACGCCGCCAAGGTCAAGCTGATGATCAGCAGCGTCGGCGGAGACCGCGGCGCCAAGATCGATCGCAAGGAATTCGAGACGGCGCTGAACCGCAAGGTCGACTACGTGCTGCCCGAGGACGCGAAGTCGCTCTCGGCGGCGAACCGCGCGGGCCGCACCGTCGTCGATGTCGCGGCCGGCTCGAAGATCGCCGCCGCGCTGCGCGACGTCTGCGTCGATCTCGTCGGCAGCGAGAACGGCGAGGGTGGCGCAGCCGCGCCGAAAAAGCGGAACTTCACACTGTTCCGGCGCAAGAAGTAGGCAGAGAGGCGGTTTAGGCGATGTTCGGACGTCGAGGCGGCAACGAGTTTTCGCGGCGGATCGTGCCGGGCGTGCCGGCAGCTCCGGCCGGGCCGCAGCCTTTCGCGACGCCCGCGCCGCCGGCTCCGTTTCCGCACCAGAACGGCCACGCGGCGCCGGCCCCCGTCGCGGTGCCCCCCGGCGCCTTTTCGCGACGCATCGCGCCGCAGCCGCTGGCGCCCGCACCGCAGCCCGCGGCGCCCCCCGCACACGACATCGACGCGCTGCTGCGCGCGACGGAATCGAAATTCGAGAAGGCGCCCGAGCCGGCGGTGAAGAAGCCCGGACTGTCGCAGCAGGACACCGTCCTCGCGGCCAAGACGAAAGTGCAGCCGGCGCTGCTCGAGCGGATCGACGTCGGCGCCGCCTCCAAGCTGCCGCGCGCCGAACTGGAGCGGCAGGTCGCCGACATCACGCAGGAAATCCTGACGGAAGAGAAGATCCGTCTCAATCTCAACGAGCAGAAAGAGCTCGTGACCATGATGCTCAACGACATGTTGGGCTTTGGTCCGCTCGAGCCGCTGCTCGCCGACGAGACGATCAACGACATCATGGTCAACGGCGCGGCGCAGGTCTACGTCGAGCGCCGCGGCAAACTCGAGCTCACCGACGTGAAGTTCCGCGACGACTCCCACGTGCTGAACGTGGCCACGCGCATCGTGACGCGCATCGGCCGGCGCATCGACGAATCGAGCCCGATGGTGGACGCGCGCCTCCCGGACGGCAGCCGCGTCAACATCATCATTCCGCCGCTCGCGATCGACGGCCCCAGCATCTCGATCCGCAAATTCTCGAAGAAAAAGAT
>CAZUYG010000751.1:0-2426 GCA_964624265.1 uncultured Candidatus Odyssella sp. | reverse complement strand
CGATCTGCCGCTGTTCACCGCCACCGTGGCGAAAACGCCGAAACGGCACGGCGGGCTCGGCGAGCCTTCGGCCGCCGAGCGCGAGCTCGCCGCGCTCAATCCCGACGAGCTCACGCCGCGCGCGGCGCTGGAAGCGCTGTATCGGCTGAAAGGCCTCGCGCGCTCGTAGGCGGCCGCCCTCACTTCTTAAGCGATCGCAGAGCGACCGCTTGGGCCCCTTCTCTCCCGCTGACGCGGGAGAGAGAAAGAAAGGCCGCGCTGATTTTCAACTTGTTTCTCTCTCTCCCACGAAGTGGGAGAGAAGGGGCCCATTCGCCGCATTGCGGCGAATGGGAAGTGAGGGCGGACGGCGCTAGTTCGCCTTCACCGTGAGGCCGAGATCGGCGGTGAGCTTGTCGATCGCGGCGGGATCGGGCTTGCCCATGAGGCCCATGATCTGCATCACGGCGAAAGGCGCCGCGGGCTTGGCCTCGATGGCGATCGTGCCGGGGCTCTTGATGAAGCTCTCGGCCGCGGCGGCTGCTTCCTTCGCGATCTTGAACGGCGCCGCCTTGGCCTGACCGAGCTTCGCGATCATCTCCGCCTTCATGTCGGCTTCGCTCTTCTTCTCCTTGTGCGCGCCGAACTTGATCATCTTGGCGGTGCCGCCCCCATCCTTGAACGCGATGCGCAGGCCGTGCACGCGCAACGTGCCCATCATGCCCATGAGCTTGGCGGGATCGGGCTGCGACATGGACTCGAACTGCGCGAGGTCGACACCCTCGATCTTGGCGGTGACGCTGATCGTGCCGATGCCTTCGAACTCGGCATCGCCGGTCTTGAGCTCGATCGTCTTCGTCGCCTTGTCGTAGGTGTAGGACGCCTTGGCGTTGATGACGAGTTCGGACTGGCCGGTGACGCCGGCGAACTCCTTGAAGCCCGGATTCTCGGCGAGCGACGGGATGCGCACCTTCTTGTATTCGAGATCGGCGAAGGCCGGCTGCTTGGGATTGTCCCAATCGAAGCGGCTGATGCGGATCTCGCCGACCGTCGCGGACTGCATTTTGCCCGACGAATCCTTGCTGGCGATCGTCACGTCCTTCAGCACGAGGCCGCCGGAAGACGCCTCGGCCGACTTGTAGGTGACCTCGCCGCCCTTTTCCTTGATGGCGGCGAACACCTTGTCTGCGCGTTCCTTGGCCGCGGCCGCGTCGCCGGTGCCGCCGCCCCTCATCACGCCAAAATAGATGCCGGCCGCAACGGCCACGACGGCGACGATGCCGCCGCCGATCAGTTTCGCGTTCATGCGCTTGCTCCAGGAATGGCAGAAGGGATGGCGGCACTTGCCGGGGCCGCCGACGATAACCGGACCCGCGCGTATCTTACGGCGCCGGCGCCGGCAATATGTACCTGCAGCAGTTTGTCATTGGTAAAATTCCTGTCTCCGGACAATTGCCTATTCGCGCGGCAACGGTGGCCGCGCGCCGCCGCCGTCAGCGCCGCGGCTTTGGCTCTTCCTTCTTCTTCGGCTCCTCGCGCTTCGGCGGCGCGGCGCGGCCGGGCCCGAGCGTGAGCTTCGGATTGAACTTGTCGAAGAAGCCGCCGCGATTGGCCTCCATCATCACGAACAGGCGGCGGATTTCAATCGGCGCCGGCGGCTTCGAGTCGACTGTGAATCCGTTCGTGCGCTCGTAGCCGCCGCCGATGTAGCGGATCATCGGCTCGAAGAAATCGCGGTCGAACTTGTTGCTGCCGACGGCGCTGCGCGTCGTCTGCGCATCTTTCTGCAGTTCGCGCACGAAGTGGCCGCGGCCCTGCAATTCGCCCTTGCCGAGCTCGCGCGCCTTCGCGTCGACGACGGCCTTCATCAGGCCCTTGTCCTCGAAGACGAGCTTCAGGCCGGCGAGCTGCACGTTTTCGCCGAGCAGGCGGACCAGCGGCGGCTCTTCGCGCGCCTTGCGCGCGATGGCCTTGGGCTTCGTCGTGAAATCGCGCAGATCGGCCGTGATCGTGAACGTCGCGAGATCGCGGAAGACGAGCTTCAGCTCCTTCACGTCCACCCGGTACTGCTTCACCTTCTTCTTCGTCTTGGGGTCTTCGACCTCTTCCTCGCCGGCCTGGTATTCGAGCACGCCATCGACCAGCAGGTTCTCGAATTTCTGCTCCTCGAGCACCTTGCCGATCTCGGGGCCGAACACGACGCTGAACACGTCGCCCTTGAACTTCATGCCGGTCAGCGCGATCGAGGCGAAGCCGGGCTGGCCCGGATTCTTCCAGTCGAAGCTCTTGAATTCGGCGCGCTCGACCTCGACGCGCTTCTCGTCGGAAATGAGCGTGACGTTGAGCAGCGCGAAAGCGCCGCTCATCACCTCGCCTTCGGTGCCCTTGTATTCGATCTCGAGATCGAGCGCGTCCTTGAACTTCTCGAACGCGACGAGCCGGTTCGA
>CAZUYG010000750.1:0-2428 GCA_964624265.1 uncultured Candidatus Odyssella sp. | reverse complement strand
CGGGCGCGCCGGCCGGCAGCGCGCCGAAGGCGAGGCCGCCGGCATGCGCGAGGCGCGTGGCAATGAAAATATCGGCGACCTCGTTCGGCGCGTGGCGCAGCAGCAATGAGGCCTGGAGCGCCAGCGCCATGCGCTCGACGAGGTGGCGTGCCGCGAATTCGCCGGCCGCGCCGGGCTGCGCGAGATCGGCGGCGAGCGCCGCGATGAACGCGTCGTAGCGCCGGTCGGCGCCCTTGGCCGCGGCCAGCTCGGCCGCCAGCGCGTCGCGCGATTCGGGCTCGCGCGCCAGCGCGCGCAGCACGTCGAGGCAGATCACGTTGCCGGAGCCTTCCCAGATGCCGTTGAGCGGCGCGTCGCGATAGAGCCGCGCCATCGGCCCTTCCTCGACATAGCCGTTGCCGCCGAGGCATTCGAGCGATTCGAGCACGGTCTGCGTCACGCGCTTGCAGATCCAGTATTTCGCCACCGGAGTCGCGATTCGCGCGAAGGCGCCGCTCTTGCCGGCCTGCGCTTCATCGAACGCCCGCGCCACGCGCAGCATCAACGCCACCGCCGCCTCGCACTCCACCGCGATGTCGGCGATCACCGCGCGCATCAGCGGCTGGTCGATCAGGCGGCGCTGAAACGCGCGGCGGTATTGAACGTGGTGCAGCGCCTGCGTCAGCGCCGCGCGCATGTAGGCGGCCGAGCCGATGATGCATTCGAGCCGCGTGTGATGCACCATGTCGAGGATCGTGGCGACGCCGCGGCCCTCGGGCCCCACCATGCGCGCCCAGGTGCGGTCGTATTCGATCTCCGACGAAGCGTTGGTCTTGTTGCCGATCTTGTCCTTCAGGCGCTGGATCAGGAAGCGGTTGCGCGTGCCGTCGGGCAGGAAGCGCGGCACGAAGAAGCACGAAAGCCCCTTCTCGGTGTTGGCCAGCGTCAGGAACGCGTCGCACATCGGCGCCGAGCAGAACCATTTGTGGCCGGTCAGCGCGTATTCGCCGCCGGCACCGCCCTGGCCGAGCGGCTTGGCCGCCGTCGTGTTCGCGCGCACGTCCGAGCCACCCTGCTTCTCGGTCATCGCCATGCCCATCAGCACGCCCGATTTCTTGGGCGCGGGGATGAAGCGGCGGTCGTAATTCGTGTCGAGCAGGCGCGGCACCCATTCGCCGGCGATCTCCGGCTGGTGGCGCAGCGCCGGCACGGCCGCGAACGTCATCGCGATCGGGCAGGAAGGGCCCTGTTCGCCTTGCCCAAAGACGTAGTGAAGGGCGGCCCGGACCACATGCGCGCCCGGCTTGGGCTCGCTCCACGGCAGCGAGTGCAGGCCCGCCCCCTTGGCCACGGTCATCAGCTCGTGCCAGGCGTCGGCGAACTCCACCTCGTCGATGCGGTTGCCGAAGCGGTCGTGCGTGCGCAGCACCGGTAGCGTGGCGTTGGCCTTGCGGATCGTCTCCTGATAGGCGGCGCTGCCCACGCGCACGCCGAGCGCCGCCACGTCGGCCTTGCCCCAGCCGCCGCCTTCGCGCGCGAGGCCCTCGGCCAGCGGCCGGTCGATCGCATAGAGGTTCACGTCCTCGAGCGCCGGCGGCTGATTCTCGACCGTGTGGGTGATCGTCATGGCGGGTTCCCTTTGGCGCGAGGCTAGCACGCGGCCCAACGCTCCCGAAACGAACCGGCCGCCGCCTTGATCTAGGCCAAGGCCGGCGCCGTCGCCGCGAGGCCGAGCGTTTCGGCCACCGCCTCGGCGATGGCGAGCGAGGCGGTGAGGCCAGGCGATTCGATGCCGTACAGCGCGGCGTAGCCGGGAACGCCGGTCTCGCCGGGGCCGTGAATGACGAAATCCGCCGCCGGCGCCTCGGGCGCGCTGATCTTGGGCCGGATGCCGCTATAGCCGGGCGCCAGCGCGCCGTCCCCGAGCCCCGGCCAATAGGAGCGGATCGCGGCGTAGAATTTCTCCGAGCGGCGCGGATCGACCTCGTAGCGGCGCTCGCTCACCCATTCCACGTCGGGGCCGAACCGCGCCTGTCCGCCCATGTCGATCGTGAGATGCACGCCGAGGCCCCCCGGCTCGGGCATCGGATAGATGAGCCGCGTGAACGGCGAGCGTCCGGCCAAGGTGAAATAGCTGCCCTTGGCGAGATAAGGCGTGGGAATGCGCGCCACGCCCGCGATGCGCCGCGACAGCGCCGGCGCGTCGAGCCCCGCGCAATTGACGACGAGATCGCAGTGCAGGCGCATCGGCGCGGCGCCGCCGGTTTCGATCAGCACGCCGCCGGCCGCGGGCTCGCCGCGCAGCAGCGGCGTCTCGAACGCGATCGCGGCGCCGGCCGCCTCCGCCTCGCCCTGCAGAGAGAGCATGTAGGCGTGGCTGTCGAGGATGCCGGTCGAGGGCGAGAGCAGCGCCGCCGTGCAATGCAGCGCGGGCTCCATCCGCCGCGCC
>CAZUYG010000749.1:0-2438 GCA_964624265.1 uncultured Candidatus Odyssella sp. | reverse complement strand
GCCTTGCTGCCGTCGAGCCACGGCATCGAGCGGCGGCGCTCGGCCTCGTAGTCGTCGATCTTGGTCTTCTGGCGCAGCGTGAGGCCGATGTCGTCGAACCCGTTCAGCAGGCAGTATTTGCGGAAAGGATCGATGTCGAACTTGATCACGCCGCCGTCGGGCCGGGTGATTTCCTGCTTCTCGAGGTCGATCGAGATCGTGGCGTTGGCGCCCTTCTCGGCGTCCTGCATCAGCTTGTCGACGTCGGCCTGCGGCAGCGCGATCGGCAGCATGCCGTTCTTGAAGCAGTTGTTGAAGAAGATGTCGCCGAAGCTGGGCGCGATCACGCAGCGGATGCCGAAATCGAGCAGCGCCCAGGGCGCGTGCTCGCGCGAGGAGCCGCAGCCGAAATTGGCGCCGGCCACGAGGATCTGCGCGTTCTTGTAGGCCGGCTTGCTGAGCACGAAGTCCGGCTTCTCGCTGCCGTCCGGGTTCGTGCGCCACTCGTAGAAGAGCCCGGCCTTCAAGCCGGTGCGCTTGATCGTCTTCAGATACTGCTTCGGGATGATCGCATCGGTATCGACGTTGACCCGCGGCAGCGGGGCGGCGACGCCGGTGAGCTTCGTGAACTTGTCCATTTCGCGTGTCCTTGGTGCGCGGCTCAGGCCGTCTTGAACATGCCGGGGCCGGATTTGATGACGTACATCTTCGCCGTGGTGTCGTGGATGCAGCGCCCGCCCGGCGGCATGAAGAAGGTGCAGAAGACGCCGATGATCGCGAGCGCCACGAGCAGGTTGAACACCCAGGTGATGAGCAGCAGCGCGCCGAGCGCCGTGAGCAGGTTCAGCGCCCAGGGCCAGCAGCGGATCAGCGCCTGCATCATCGGCGCGCGCTGGCCGCCTTCGTCGACGACCTTGAGGCCCATCGCCATCTTGCCCGGCGTCGCCTGCCATTTGCCGGCCTCGAAGAACACTTTGTAGCCGACGGCGATGGCGGTGTTGATGAGCATCGCGAGGAAGCCGAGGATGCGCAGCGCCGTGAAGCTCGTGCCGGCCATCGCGCCGAAGATCGCCATGATGATGAACATCACGACGGCCAGGATGACGCCATCGATGATGCCGGCCACCAGCCGTTCCCACCACTGCGGATACTGCATGTTCGTCCCCTAGTCCTCGGTTGATCCAGTGCCGGCGACCATAGCAGATCGCGCCTCAGCGGCCCACCATGCCCGGGCCGTCCTTGACGACGTGTAAACCGGCGGTGATGTCGTGCAGGCACCGGCCGCCCGGCGGCAGCACGATCGTCGCGAACAGGCCGATGAGGCCGAGCCAGATGATGCCGTGCACCCAGTAGCCGACCAGCAGAATCTGCGTGATCGCCGTGATCAGATAGGCCCACCACGGCCAGGTGCGCAGCAGCACCGGCACCCAGCCGGCGCGCCCGCCGCCCGCATCGGCCACCTTCAGGCCGAACATGAGCTTGCCCGGAGTCGCCTGAAGCCGGCCCGATTCGAACAGCACCTTGTAGGCCACGATCAGCAGCGCCGCCGCCAGCATGGCCACGAACCCCATGATCCGCTGCATCGCCACGGAGCCGAAGGCGAACGACGTGAGCACGAGGATGAGGCCGAAATTGAAGACGGTGTAGAGCAGCCAGTCGACGAACGCGGCCGCGAAGCGTTCCCACGCTTTCGGATACTGCATGTCGATCCCCTCTGCGCGCGGGGGAAGCCTACTGCAATTCGCGCACGTCGGCGAGACGGCCGGCGATCGCCGCCGCGGCGGCCATGGCCGGGCTCATCAGATGCGTGCGCCCGCCGCGCCCCTGGCGGCCCTCGAAATTGCGGTTCGAGGTGGAGGCGCAGCGCTCGCCGTAGCCCACCTTGTCGGCGTTCATCGCGAGACACATCGAGCAGCCGGGCTCGCGCCATTCGAAGCCGGCCTCGCGGAAGACGCGGTCGAGGCCTTCCTGCTCCGCCTGTTCCTTGACGAGGCCCGATCCCGGCACGAGCAGCGCGCGCACGCCCTGGGCCACCTTGCGGCCCTTCACGACGGCGGCGGCCGAGCGGATGTCTTCGATGCGGCCGTTGGTGCAGGAGCCGATGAAAACGTGATCGACCTTGAGGTCGCTCAGCTTCTGGCCGGGCTTCAAGCCCATGTATTCGTATTTCCGTTCGTAGGCCTCGCGCTGCGTCGCGTCTTTGGCGGCGTCGAGCGTGGGGATGATGCCGGTGACCGGCACGACGTCCTCGGGCGAGGTGCCCCAGGTGACGAGCGGCGGAATCTCGGAAGCGGCGATGCGCACCTCGCGGTCGTATTTCGCGCCGGGATCGGAGGGCAGCGTCTTCCAATAGGCGACGGCGGCTTCCCACGCGGCGCCCTTGGGCGCCATCGGCCGGCCCTTCAGATATTCGAACGTCTTCTCGTCGGGCGCGATGAGGCCGGCGCGCGCGCCGCCCG
>CAZUYG010000748.1:0-2440 GCA_964624265.1 uncultured Candidatus Odyssella sp. | reverse complement strand
CGAGCTGCGCGGCCGTGAGGTGGCCGCCATCGAGCGCCGCGATGAGATCGGCGTCCACGACATGGCCCCCGCGCGCCGCATTCACGACGACGGCGCCCTTGGGCAGCGCCGCGAACGCCTCGGCGTTGAGGATACCCTCGGTTTCGGGCGTGAGCGGCAGCAGGCAGACGACGATCTCGCTGCGCGCGAGGAACGGCGCGAAACCGGCGGCGCCGTGGAACGACTCGACGCCCGGCACCTGCTTCGGCGTGCGGCTCCAGCCGGCCAGCCGGAAGCCGAACGGCGCGAGCTTGGCCGCGAGATCGCGGCCGATCTCGCCCATGCCGAGGATGCCGACGCGGCGATCGGCGCCCACCGGCTCGTTCGGCAGCGCCTTCCACTGCCGCGCGCGCTGGAACGCGTCGTAGGCGTCGGCGTTGCGGTGATAGCGCAGCACGGCGAGCGCGCAATATTCGCTCATGCGGTTGATGAGATCGGGATCGACGAGGCGCGCGACCGGCACGCCCTTCGGCAGCGCGGGATCGGCGAACACGTGGTCGACGCCCATGCCCAGCGAGAGGATGAGCCGGAGGCGCGGCAGCGTCGCGAGCAGGCCGGCCGGCGGCTTCCACACGAGCGCCGCCTCGATCGCGTCGAGGGGGCCGGCGTCGGGCCACAGGCGCACCTCGATCGAGGGATCGAGCGTTTCGAGCCGCCGCTTCCAGGCGCTCTTGCTGTCGGCGTTGCTGACGAACAGCAGGCGGATCGGCGTCACGGCCGGAGGGCGTTCTTGATCAGGAAATCCGCGATCGCGGCGGCGTTGACCTTCACGGCCTTCATCGCCTCGCCCGCCACCGCCTGCCCGACCAGCGCCGAGCGCTCCACGTCCATCGGCTTCACCTTGAAGATGCCGCGCGCGCCCTTGATGCCGGGATAATAGGCGGGATCGACCGCGCGCTGCGACTTCGCGAGGTTGGCATAGAGCGCCGCCTCTTCCACCGCCTCCACATCTTTCTTCTTCACCAGCTTCCAATCGGCATGGCCGGCGACGGCGTTCGCGTTCATGCGCTCGATCGCGGCCTCCGCGGAGTCCTCCGCGAGGCCGATCTTGTAGACGTGCTTCGTCAGCCCGTGATCGGCGCCCCATTTCTCGAGGCCCTTGCTCTTCGCGACGAAGACGACCGGCATCGCAACTCTCCCCCGTCTTCCGCCCTGCGCCCCGCGCGCTTGCCGCAGGCGCCGCGGGCGGTTAGACGGGGCGAAACTATCCGCCGCCGCCACGGAAAGGAAAGCGTGAAAAATGGCCGGAACGATGCGCGCCGCTTACATCGACGGGCACGAGGGGCTCGCTTCCCTCAAGGTGGGAACCCGGCCCAAGCCCGCGCCCGGGCCCGGCGAGGTGCTGATCCGCGTCGCGGCCTCGGCGGCCAACCGCGTCGATCTCTACATGTGCAAAGACGGCAGCGGGTTCCGCCACGCGCTGCCGCTCACGCTCGGCGTCGACGGCGCCGGCGTGATCGAGGCGGTGGGCGCCAACGTCAAGCAGCGCAAGCCCGGGGAGCGCGTGGTGATCTACCCGGCGCGCTTCGGCCTCGACGAATTCAGCCGGCGCGGCGACCAGATGCTCTCCTACGCCCGCGCCGTCCCGGGCGAGAACGTCGACGGCTGCTTCGCCGACTACATCGCGATGCCCGAGGAATGCGCGTTTCCGATCGCGCCCTCGCTGTCGTTCCGCGACGCCGCCGTTCTGCCGACGGCCTATCTCACGGCCTGGCGCATGGTGGTGACGGCGGGCGCCATCACGCAGGAAGACTGGGTGCTGATCCACGGCATCGGCGGCGGCGCCTCGCTGGCGGCGCTGCAATTCTGCGCGATCCGCCGCGCGCGCGTGATCGTCACGTCGTCTTCCGACGAGAAGCTGGCGATCGCGAAACGCTACGGCGCCGAAGTGCTGGTCAATTACCGCCGCCAGGACGTGCTCGACGAGGTGCGGCGCGTGACCAACAAGCGCGGCGTCGACGTCGTGCTCGAGAACGTCGGCGAGGCGACGTGGGACACCTCGCTCAAGGCCTGCACCGGCGGCGGCCGCATCGTCGTGTGCGGCGCCACGACCGGGCCCAATCCCAAGGCCGATCTCCAGCGCGTGTTCATCCGCCAGCTTTCGATCATCGGCGTCACGATCGGCAATTTCGAGGAATTCCGCACGCTCATCGACGCGGCCGAGCGCAAGCTGTTCGTGCCGCACATCGACCGCGTGTACCCGCTCGAGCAGGTGCCCGACGCGCTGCGCTACATGGATGCCGGCGAGCAGACCGGAAAGATCGGCATCGCGGTGAATCCGGAGTTGGGAGAATAGCGCTCCGCCGATGCGTCATCCCGACCGGAGCGCGGCGCCTTCGCCGCGCGGAGTGGAGGGATCGTGGTGCAGCTGGACGTGGCCTCTGCATCGCGATCCCTCCAC
>CAZUYG010000747.1:0-2446 GCA_964624265.1 uncultured Candidatus Odyssella sp. | reverse complement strand
AACACCGGCAAGCCGAACAGCACCGCGGCGATGATCACGGCGTGGAAGAAGAACGAGAGCGGCAGGCCGTAGCGCATGATCCTCTACTGTCGCGACGGAGGCCGCGCCGGCGCGGGGCGCGCGCCCGGCGCGGGGGCATCGGTCGACTCGGCGATGAGCGCCACTTTCGTGAAGCCGGCGCCGGCAAGCTGTCCCATCACCTCCATCACCCGCCCATAAGCCACCGATTTGTCGCCGCGCACGTAGAGCCGCTGCTCCGCCTTGTCGGCGCCCATCGCGCGCAGCTTCTCGACGAGCTGCGCGTCGGTCATCTCGGTCTCCTGCAGGTAGACCTTTCCTTCGGCCGTCACGGTCACGATCAGCGGCTCGTCGGGCTTGCTGATCGCGGCCGCCTGGGTCTTCGGCAGATCGACCGGCACGCCGACCGTAAGCAGCGGCGCCGTGACCATGCAGATGACGAGCAACACGAGCATGACGTCGACGAACGGCGTCACGTTGATCTCGGCCATGCGCCGGTATCCACGTCCGCCGCGCCTGCCTCCGCCGTTGCCGACGTTGATCGCCATCAGCGCACCCCGCCTTCGAGCTGGCGCGAGACGATCGCCGTGAACTCGCCGGTGAAGCCCTCGAGCCGGTGCGCGTAGCGGTCGAGCTCGCCCGAGAAGCGGTTATAGGCGATGACCGCCGGAATCGCGGCGAGCAGGCCGAGCGCGGTGGCGAACAGCGCCTCGGAGATGCCGGGCGCCACGGTGGCGAGGTTGGTGTTCTTCTGGATCGCGATGTGCTGGAAGCTGCTCATGATGCCCCACACCGTGCCGAACAGGCCGATGAAGGGCGCCGTGGCGCCGACCGTGGCGAGAAAACCCACGTTGCGCTCGAGCCGCGACATCTCGCGTCCGAGCGTCACGTGCATCACGCGCTCGATGCGCTCCTTCACGCCGCCCAAAATCGTCTGGTGGCCGGTGTGATCCGGCGTCGTCGACTGGCGCCACTCGCGCATCGCGGCGGCGAACAGCGCGGCCATCGGGCTGTTGGGCCGGCGGCCGACTTCGTCGAAGAGCTGATCCACGGACCCGCCCGACCAGAAGCGGTCCTCGAACTTGTCGGAGCGCGAATTCACCGAGCGCAGCGCGATGATCTTCTCGAAAATGATCGCCCAGCTCCACACCGAGGCGACGCTGAGGATGGCGATCACCACTTTCGCGATCGTATCGGCGCGCGACACGATTCCCCAGATCGAGAAATCGACGGTGCTCGTCGGGCCGCCCGTGCCGGGCGTATCCTTCTTCTCGAGCGAGCCTTCCACGACCTTCTTGTCCGGCGGCACCGTGGACGGCTTTTCCGCCGGCGCTTCGACCGTGTCGACGTGGCCGTCCCCAGGATCGAGCGCGCCGTGGTCGCCGCCGAAATCGCCGCCATCCGGCACCCATCCGGGCGCCAAGGCGTGCAGTGCCCCGGCGATCTGGTCGTGCGCCGAGGCGACGGTGTGACGCACCGAATCGATGAGAGTCGGGTCGAAAAGATGGAGGCCTGAAAGGTCCATGGGCTCGGAAATTAGGTTAAGGTGGGGGAATAGGCGGGAAACGAGGCGTTTTTTGGACCAGCCACCGGCCCCCGGCAAGGGTTACGAGCGGCAGGGCGCGTTACGTCCCCGCGGCAGTGGGTGCTCCCAATAGCCCGCGTCCATGGTCTCGCGGCCATTGCGCGGGCGTCAGGACATCGCGCGGCCCGGATCGGCACTCGGCGCGAGCGCCGCGCGAATGTCGGCAGGCAGGCGCGTGGGCCGTCCGCTCCGGTCCATGACCGCGAGGCGGATCTGCATGTCGGCCAGCAGTTCGCTCCCCCGGAAGATGCGCTGCCGCACCTTGAGGCTGGCGCCGGCCACCTCGATGAGCCCGGTGCGGACCGCGAGCGCATCGTCGAGCCGTGCCGGCCTGAAATATTCCACGCGCGCGCTCTTCACCGCGAAGGCGACGCCGTCGCTGTCCATCATGCGCTGCTGCTCGCGGCCGAGAAGGCGCAGCATCTCGGTGCGCGCACGCTCGGCGAATTTGAGGTAGTTCACGTAATAGACGATGCCGGCCGCGTCGGTGTCTTCGTAATAGACGCGGACGGGAAACACGTGCTCGCCGGCCGCCGGATCCACCGCGCCGGACGGCGCGGCGAGGGCGGGATCGGCGTTGCGGGAATCGCTCATGGTGCGTTTCGGCCTCGGCTGCGGGCCGCACCATAGCAAAGACGCGCGAAATTGCGCGGCTAGGCGCGCGAGGCCGGTGCCAGGGCGCGGGCGCCGGTTCCGAGCCGCCGCGCCGCCGCGACGACCGCCGCGCGCTCGCCGCCGGCCGCGACGAGGAGGAGCGTCACGGCCAGCACGATCATGGCCGCGCTCGCCCCGTTGTCGAAGCCGAGATTGGCTTCCAGCACGCGCAGCAGCGGCGCGCCGACG
>CAZUYG010000746.1:0-2447 GCA_964624265.1 uncultured Candidatus Odyssella sp. | reverse complement strand
AATCGAGCAGAAGAATCGGGCCGATTTATGTTCTTTATATGTTCCATCGCACGACCGAACTTTTTCGCGCGATGGCGGCGAGGCCGGCGCTCGGCCGCCGGCGCCGGTGGAAGCGGTCGCGCCGGCTCGGCGGTATGATGCCCCGCTATGCCCGCCTCGCTATACCTCGACTCGCTCCGCCCGCGCGGCCCGCTCGACGGGCGCGCGGAATTTCCGTTCACGCTGCCGCTGATCCGCGATCTGGGCGAATTGCGCTTCACGGCGCCGGTGACGTTCTTCGTCGGCGAGAACGGCTCCGGGAAATCGACGCTGCTGGAAGCGATCGCCGTGGGGATGAAGGCCGTGGCGATGGGCAGCGCGGATCTGACGCGCGATCCCACCTTGGCGCCGGCCCGCGCGCTGGCCGCTTCGCTGGTGTTCGCGCGGCGGCGCGCGCCGAAGCGGAAGGCCTTTCTGCGCGCGGAAGACGTGTTCGGCTTCCAGAAGCGCATGGCGACGGAGATGGACGATCTCGCCGATCTTGGCGCGCACTATCGCGCGACGATGCGCGCGGGCTCGTATGGCCAGAAGCTCGCGATGGGCGTGGCGCGCGGGCAAAAGGGGGCGCTCGAAGCCGCTTATGGCGCCAACCCGGATGCGGGCTCGCATGGCGAGACGTTTCTCGCGCTGATGCAGAAGCGCCTGAAGCCGGCCGGGCTCTATTTTCTCGACGAGCCCGAGACGCCGCTGTCGCCGCAGCGGCAGCTGGCGCTGCTCGCGATCCTGAAGCGCGCGGTGGCCGAGGACTGCCAATGCGTGATCGCCACGCATTCGCCGATCCTGATGGCGCTGCCGGGCGCCGCGATCTGGCTGTTCGAAGGCGGGCGTATCCGCCCGGTGGCCTGGGACGAGACCGAGCACGTGGCGCTGACGCGCGCGTTCCTCGCCAGCCCCCGGCGCTTCCTCGACAAGCTCTGAGCGCGTCTCAGCCCGGCGCCGGCAAATCGAGCAGCGCGGCCAGGCGCCGGCGCGGCGCGATGAGATCGGCGAGCGTGTAGCCGTCGAGCACCGCGAGCAGCGCCGCCAGCGCCTCGGACAATACGCCCGCGAGCCGGCAGGCCGGCTGGATCGCGCAGGCGCGCGCCCGGCCCTGCATGCAGACGACGAGGGCGAGATCCGGCTCCGTCTCGCGCACGAGGCGGCCGAGATTGATCGCCGCGGGCGCGCGGGCGAGGCGCAGGCCGCCGCCCTTGCCGCGCACGGTTTCGAGGTGGCCGAGCTGGCCCAGGCGCAGCACGACCTTCATCAGGTGATTGCGCGAAATGCCGTAGGCCGCCGCGATTTCGTCGATCGTGGCCAACCCATCGCCCTTGGCGCCCGCATACATCAGCGTGCGCAGGCAGTAATCGGTGAAAATGTTGAGGCGCATGGCCGCTCCGCGCGTGACGATATGATGCATATCATATATTGCTTTTCGCACTAAAGATACATATTATATGCTTGTTAACTGCGGAGGCGGCCATGACAGCGCGGCGCGCGGAAATCACGTCCGAGATCGTCGCCCGCACCGGCATCGACGAGGCGATGATCGAGCGGCTGGTGCGGCGCTTCTACGAAGCCGTGCGCGCCGATCCGCTGCTGGCGCCGGTGTTCGCCGCGCGCATCGCGGATTGGGAGCCGCATCTGCGGCGCATGTTCGCCTTCTGGTCGTCGGTGGCGCTGATGACCGGCCGCTATCACGGCCAGCCGATGGCGAAGCACCTGCCGCTCCCCGCCGACGGGCGGCATTTCGACCGCTGGCTCGAACTCTTCGAGCAAACCGCGCGGCGCGAATGCCCGCCGGCGGCGGCCGAGCATTTCATCGAGCGCGCGCGGCGCGTCGCCGAAAGCCTCGAAATGGGCATGGCGGCGGCGCGCGGGATCTTCCTGCGGCCCGGCGAGCGCCTGCGCCTGCCGGAGGCTGTAACCGCCGCCTGACGCCGCGCGGCGCGCGAAACGTGATGCGGCTCACAAAGATGACGGCGCCGGCGTGATGCGCGGCACGCACCGCCGCGCGACCGCACAGATATATTTCTGCATGTCCAGTCGATTGCGAGGCCGGCCATGCAGCACAGCACGCGCGACGACCGCCCTCTGCCGGGGCCGGATGAGGGCGAGCCCCACGCCACGGTGCCGGGCGCGGGCGCGCTTTATCGCGAACACCTCGATCGCTTTCCCGAGCGGCCGATGAGCACCGCGCTGGAGCGCGCGGCGCGGGCGCTGATCCGCGCGGCGCAGCTTCGCTTGCGGGCGCCGCGCAAGGCCAACTGAGCGCCCCGGCGCGAATGCCCGAAAGTGTCGCCGCTGTACCCGCGCTAGCGCGTCGGGACCGGCTTCTCGCTGGTGTAGTCGTAGAAGCCGCGCTTGGTCTTGCGGCCGAGCCAGCCGGCCTCGACGTATTTCACCAGCAGCGGGCACGGGCGGTACTT
>CAZUYG010000745.1:0-2448 GCA_964624265.1 uncultured Candidatus Odyssella sp. | reverse complement strand
CCAGGTTGCCGCCGACCAGGCGCGATAGTCCTGATCGAGCAGCGGCAGATCGACCAGCCACTCGCCCGGATAGTCGACGATATCGACCTTCAACGCGGCCTCGGGCGAAACGCGGCGCAGCAAGCCCTGCGGCGCGAAGCGCAGCACGATGCGCACACCGCTCAACGCTTTCGTCGCCGCCGGCCATGCGGGCGACGCCGCCGTCAACAGCGTGACGTTCCGCTCGACCGGAAACAGCGGCAGCCCCGGCAGCGGCTCGATCGCCGCGCCGACGATGTGCCCGCGATGGGCAACGTCGAAAAACGCGAGCTCGTGCGGCGCGTGCCGCGCATGCAGCAGCGCATGGGCGAGAGCTGTCGTGAAGACGGTCTTGCCGGCACCGGAAAGCCCGGTCACGCCGAGCCGCACATGCGACGACTGTGCCTTCTCGCCGACGAAGCGCACCGAATCGCGCACCGCGCGGACGGCGGCGTCGATCCACCGCTTCGCTCCCGATTCGCTCATGCTTGCCTTTGGGCGGCCGCGGCAAGCTTGCCCACCGGGCCTCGGCGGCGCAAGGCGGGCCGCATGCCGCCTTGCGCCGCGCGCAACCCGGCCGCCCCAACGGCCCCTTTGACCCGGTGGGCAGCATCCCCTATCTCATGCGCGACGAGGAGAGACCGCACCGCATGAGCACCGACCCTAAGGATTTCCGCAACGCCCTCGGCACGTTCGCGACCGGCGTGACGATCGTCACGACGATGTCGAAAGAGGGGACACCGATCGGCCTGACCGCCAATTCCTTCACCAGCGTTTCGCTCGATCCGCCGCTGGTGCTGTTCTGCCTCGACCGGCGCAGTTATTCGTTCGCGCATTTCGAGCAGGCGAGTCATTTCGCGGTGAACGTGCTCGCCTCCGGGCAGCAGGACATCTCCAACCACTTCGCCCGTCCGTCCGAGGACAAGTGGAAGGACATGACGATCGATTTCTGCGGCGTCGGCTGCCCCGCGTTCAAGGATGCGCTCGCGGTGTTCGAATGCGCGACGCACCGGATTCACGACGGCGGCGACCACATCATCGTCGTCGGCGAGGTGAAGTCCTTCACATACAAGAGGGACGGCGCGCCGCTACTATACTACCGCGGCAAATACGGACGGCTCGGCGCGGTGGTCTGAGGGGCAATCCCCGGAGACGCCGCCCGGCGCCGAAACTTCCCTCATCAACCAGCCCTCGCCGCACCAAAGGAGTACGGCGATGGCGCATTTGCACGCGCTTCCGATAGGACACGAACTGCAAGGCTACCGCATCGAGCGCGTGCTCGGCGCGGGCGGCTTCGGCATCACCTATCTCGCGGCCGAGACGATGATCGGCCGCGAGGTGGCGATCAAGGAATTCCTGCCGGGTTCGATCGCGGCGCGGGCCGCCGACACGCTGTCGGTCCGTCCGCTGCTGGCGGCGGACGAAGAGACGTTCCGCTGGGGGCTGAAGCGCTTCCGCAACGAGGCGCGGACGCTCGTCAGCTTCCACCATCCGAACATCGTGCAGGTCTATCGCTTCTTCGAGGCGAACGGCACCGCCTACCTCGTGATGGCCTACGAAAAGGGCGCGAGCCTCGCCGAAATCCTGAAGGCGCGCCGGACGCTGACGCCGGCCGAAATCGCATCGCTGGTCGAGCCGCTGCTCGACGGCATCGCGCGCGTGCACGCGGCCGGCTTCCTGCATCGCGACATCAAGCCGGCCAACATCATCGTGCGCGCCGACGGCGGCCCGGCGCTGATCGATTTCGGCGCGGCGCGGCAGTCGTTCGGCGAGAAATCGCAGAGCTCGCGCGCGATCGTCTCGCCGGGCTATGCGCCGTTCGAGCAGTATACGAGCTCGACCGAACAGGGGCCGTGGACCGATCTCTACGCGCTCGGCGCGACGCTGTATTGCTGCGTGACCGGGACGCGCCCGTTGGAGGCGCCCGACCGGGTCGCCGGCGCGCCGATGCGCCCGGCGGCCGAGCTTGCGGCCGGACGCTACGACGCCGCGCTGCTGCGGGCGATCGATTGGGCGCTCGCGGTCAATCCCGAAGACCGGCCGCAGACGGTCGAGGCGTGGCGCGCCGCGCTGGCGGCGCCGGCGATCGCCGATGCGACCGGCGAGCCGACCGAGCCGCCGCATGAACCGACGACGCTTCCGCCCGTCGCCGTCGCGCCGCCGCCGCCGCGTCCGGAACGGCGGGTGACGCGCCGCGCGGTGCAATTCGGCCTGCTCGCGGTCGGCGCCGCGGCGGTGCTGGGCGGCGGATACGAGCTCGTCCGCGCGCACGTCGCCGCGGAACGCGCCAAGGCCGAGGAAGAAGGCCGGCGCCGCGCGCAGGAGGAGCAGGATCGCCGCCGCCAGCAGGGCGAGGCGGCGCGGGCCGAGCAGGAGCGGCGCCGGACCGAAACCGCGCGTGCGCGCGCGGAAGAGGCGGCGGCCAAGGGC
>CAZUYG010000744.1:0-2449 GCA_964624265.1 uncultured Candidatus Odyssella sp. | reverse complement strand
CCGATATGCGGGAAAGTGAAGTTGATGATCTGCCCGGCATAGGAGGGATCGGTCAGGATCTCCTGATAGCCGGTCATCGCCGTGTTGAAGACCAGCTCGCCCACGACGGTGCGCGCGGCGCCGGCGCCTCGCCCCCAGAACACGCTGCCATCCGCCAGAAACAACCCCGCGTCGGCCCATTCCGGTCTGTCAGACTTGGGGCGCGCGGAAATTGGCGCCGCCGGCTCGTGCGAGCCTTGCGGCGCTGATTGGGCGATGGGCGTCGCCATTCGGAGAGCAACCTTCTCGGGCTGAAGCCGCGGACACTCACCGGCGGTGCGCGGCCGGGCGGAGATTTAGGGAGATTCGGGCGTAGCGTCAACCGCGCACGAGCGGGAAAATCCGCCGCAGCCTCAACGGGATGGCTGTGGATGGATCGGGCAAATCAGCGCCGCCCGGCGGCCGCGAGCGCGGCTTCCGCCATGTGCTTCCCCAAGTATCTTGCCCAGCCCATCGCGGTGCCGTTCCACATCGAATCCGGTATGTCGGTGCGCGCGCCGCGGGCGAGCAGCAGTTCGATCATCGGCAGGTCTTCGTGGGCGACGGCCTGATGCAGCGGCGTGCTGTGCGCATGCACGGGCAGGAAGCCGTTCACGTCGGCGCCGGCATCGAGGCAGAGCCTCGCCGCCGCGAGCCTGCGGTTGATGACCGCCATGCCGAGCGCGCTCTGCCGCTCTTCCGGCCCGGCGCCCGGCAGCAGCGCGGCAAGCGCGCGATCGCGCCCCAGCGCGGCGGCGATCGGCGCCGTCATCGCGGTTCCGCGCGCCAGCAGCGCCTCGACCGGGGCGATCTCGCCATGACCGAGCGCCGTTTCGATCGCGCGCGGGGCCGGCACGGCGCCGGCCTCCACGAGCGCGGCCAGCAGCGGCAATTGGAGATTCTGTTCGCGCGCGGCGCTGCCGCTCATCACGAGCTCCAGCGCGTAGTCGAGGTCTGCCCGATCGACCCCGCGCGCGATCATCGTGCGCGCGATCTCGACGATATTGGCCGGCATCGGCGCGACGAGGATTGGGTTGTTCGCGACGAACCAGAACAGCTTGGGATCGCGGAAATAGCTCGGCGGATAGCAATCGGGTTCGATCGCGCGCTCGCGCAGAAGCCGCGGATGGGCGTCGAGCAAATTCACAAGCGCCGCCGCGTCGCCGCGATGGATCGCCGCGACCGCGGCGCGGAAGCCGGAATCGCGGATCACCGGCCGGTCGAGCAGCGCCGCGATCTCCGCCGCGTCCGGCGCGGCGCCGTCGCGCGCCTCTTGGAGCGGCTCGCGGCCGAGGGCATCCTGCGCCCACCAGATCGCACCGCGGCGGATCAGCAACTCGACGAGCGCCAAAGGCCCATGCCGTGCCGCCATGTGCAGCGCGGTCGCCCTGCCGGAGCAGGCGCGGCGCGGCCACGCCCCGGCATCCAGCAGCATCGCCGCGACGGCGATCCGGTCGCGCGCCGGCGCCTCGCTCATGCAGGCGCGGAACAGCGGCGTGTCGGATTCGCCGTCGGCGCCGTCGGGTGCCGCACCCTCGGCCAAAAGGCGCTGCACCGCATGCGCGTCGGCGCGCGCAGCGGCGGCGCTCAGGGGAGAGATTGCATCGTCTTCCGGCATGGGCACAAAGCGGCGGTAGTCCAGCCACGCTGACGGCATCGCAAAGGCCGGGCCTGGAGAGCCTCGTTAACCTAAGGGGCGCGAGGCCGTGCCTCAAGCCGGCGGTGGCGCGGCGCGCGTTTCGGCCTATGCTATGGGCAAGGGATCGGTCCGCAGGCGGACGCGAGAGCCGCCGCGGGAGGGGAGGAGCGCGAGGCCATGGCGCAATCTGTTCTGGTCGTTGACGACGAACCCAGCATTCTCCTGGCGCTGGAGTTCATGATGAAGAACGCTGGCTTCGACGTGCGCACCGCGCGCGACGGCGAGGAGGCGCTGAAGGCGCTTGCCGAAAAGAGGCCCGATCTTCTGCTGCTCGACGTGATGATGCCGCCGCCCGACGGCTACGACGTTTGCCAGCGCGTGCGCGCCGATCCGCGCTGGAAAGACACCAAGATCATCATGCTCACCGCGCGCGGCCGCGACGTGGAACGCGAAAAGGGCCTTGCGATGGGCGCCGACGACTACATCACCAAGCCCTTCTCGACGCGCGAGCTGTTGGCCAAGGTGCGCGAGATCCTGAAAGCCGGCGCGCACTGAAGGCAGGCGATGGCCGAACGACCGTCGGGGCGAGGCGATCCAGGCAAAAGGGTGGGCCGCGTCTTCGCCGGCCTCGCGCTGTTCGCGGCCGCGGCGTTCGCGGTCGGCCTCGCCCTCATGCCGGACGTTCAACAGCGCGTGCATCGCGCGTCGCTGTGGAGCGGCGTGGGCGCGGCGGTCCTGCTCGGCATCGCGGCGGCGTGGCTTCTGCTGCGGCGCGCGCTCGTGCGCCCACTC
>CAZUYG010000743.1:0-2466 GCA_964624265.1 uncultured Candidatus Odyssella sp. | reverse complement strand
CGGCGAGATGGGCTCGAAGAAGCCGGTGCATCCGAACGACCATGTGAACCGCGGACAATCGTCGAACGACACGTTCCCGACCGCGATGCACATCGCCGCCGTGCTCGAGTTCAACGAGCGGCTTCTGCCGGGCCTGAAGCATCTGCACGCGGCATTAGCGGCAAAGGCCAAAGCGTTCGCGAAGATCATCAAGATGGGCCGCACGCACACGCAGGACGCGGTGCCGCTGACGCTCGGCCAGGAATTCTCGGGCTACGTGACGCAGCTCGCCTACGGCATCGAGCGCGTGAAGGCGTCGCTGCCGCGCCTCTCGCTGCTGGCGCAGGGCGGCACCGCGGTCGGCACCGGCCTCAACGCCAAGAAAGGCTTCGACAAGGCGTTCGCGGCGAAGGTGTCCGCGATCACCGGCATGAAATTCAAGACCGCGCCGAACAAGTTCGAGGCGCTGGCCGCGAACGACGCGGTGGTGGAGGCCTCGGGCGCGCTCAACACCGTCGCCGTCTCGCTGATGAAGATCGCGAACGACATCCGCTTCCTCGGCTCCGGCCCGCGCTCCGGCCTCGGCGAATTGCTGCTGCCCGAGAACGAGCCGGGCTCCTCGATCATGCCCGGCAAGGTGAACCCGACGCAGTGCGAGGCGCTGACGATGGTGTGCTGCCAGGTGATGGGCAACCACGTCACCGTGTCGATCGCCGGCTCGAACGGGCATTTCGAGCTCAACGTGTTCAAGCCGGTGATGATCCACGACCTGCTGCAATCGGCGCGCCTGATCGCCGACGCGGCGGTGAGCTTCACCGACAATTGCGTCGTCGGCATCGTGCCCAACACCGACCGCATCGACCGGCTGATGAAGGAATCGCTGATGCTGGTGACGGCGCTCAATCCGCACATCGGCTACGACAACGCGGCCAAGATCGCGAAGAAGGCGCACAAGGAAGGCACGACCCTGGCCGAAGCCGGCAAGGCGCTCGGCCTCCTCACCGACGCGCAGTTCAAGCAGTGGGTGCGGCCGGAGAAGATGGTGGGGCCGGGCTGACGCCCGCGCGCGATGCTGAAGAAACGCTCCTTCACCATCGCGCGGCACCGCACCAGCGTCGCGCTGGAGCCGGAATTCTGGACGGCGCTGGAGCGCATCGCGGCGGCACTGGGACTGCCGCTCGCCCGCCTCGTCGCCGACATCGACGCCGGTAAGCACGGCGGCCTTGCCAGCGCGCTGCGCGTCCATGTGCTGGAGTCCGTCAATGGCGGCGCGCAAAAAAATGGGCCGCGCGGCGCAAAGCCGATGCGGCCCAAGTCAGGGGAGAACGTTTGAGCCGCCGGCGCCCTGGCGGAGGCGCCCCGCGGCTAATCCTGATCAAGAATACGGCGCCGCCCCGAACCGCATCCCCGCGGGCCCCAGGCACCGTAAGCGCCGGTTTCCAGAATGCGGCGCGCGTTGCGCCCCGTCGCCGTTTTCCCGATACTCGCGGGCAATGTCGCTCTACGTCATCACCAAGGGGCTCGCGAGCTTCGTGTTGCCGGCCGCGCTCACCAATCGTGGCGGCGGTCGCACACATTCGGCGCGCTATTGCTATTCGGTCTATTTGCGCCACCTCGTGAAGCTGGCCGAGGCCGGGCTGCCAACGGCGCCGCGCGCCGTGGCCGAGATCGGGCCCGGCGAATCGGTCGGCGCCGGCCTCGCGGCCCTGATCGCGGGCGCGGATCGCTATGCCGGCCTCGACGTAAAGCATTATGCGCTGCGGCCCGACACGCTCGCGCTGTTCGACGAGCTGGCGGCCCTTTTCCGCGAGCGCGCGCCGATTCCGGGCGGCGCCGAGTTTCCGACGATCAAGCCGGAGCTCAAGGACGACGCGTTTCCGAGCCGCATTCTCGGCGCCGACCGCATGGCGCGCGCGCTCGATCCGGCGCGTCTCGATGCGCTGCGCGCCCGCATCGCGCGCGGCGGCGACGAGTCTCCGCTCGGCCACATCGCGCCGTGGCACGACGCGGGCAGCGTCGAGCCGGGCGCCATCGACTGGATCTTCTCGCAGGCGGTGATGGAGCATGTCGACGATCTGGCGCTCACCTATCGCGCCTGCCGCGATTGGCTCGCGCCGGGCGGCGTGATGAGCCACCAGATCGACATGAAGAGCCACGGCACCGCCGCCGCGTGGAACGGCCATTGGGCCTATTCCGACGCGATGTGGCGCGTCGTGCGCGGGCGGCGGCTCTATCTCATCAACCGCGCGCCCGCCTCCGCGCACCGCGCCGCGATGCGCGCGGCCGGCTTCACGATCGTGACCGACAGCCCGGTGATCCGCCGCGACGGCCTGGCGAAATCCCGCCTCGCCGCGCGCTTCCGCGGCATGAGCGACGACGACGCAGCGACGGCGGGATTGTTCGTGATCGCGCGCCGCGCAGATGCGTGAATCGCGCCCCTACGCGTGAAACAGCCTACTTCTTCAGAATCTCCGGCCAGTTCTTGTC
>CAZUYG010000742.1:0-2466 GCA_964624265.1 uncultured Candidatus Odyssella sp. | reverse complement strand
CGCGCCGCGGCGAAGGCTGGTTGGGGCGGTAGGGATCGAACCTACGAATGCCGGAATCAAAATCCGGTGCCTTACCGCTTGGCGACGCCCCAGCTCGGCCGCGCCGTTGCTCTAGCGACTCCGCGCCTGCCCGGCAACCGGGCCGCAGGCCGCAGCCGCCGCCCGTTATTCGGGATTCATTCGCGAGTCGGAGTGTAATATAGTTCGCCTGGGGTCGGCGTAAGGGTCCGCCAGGGGCCGGGATGAACGAAATCAAGTCGTCTTGGAGCTTCGTCGAGATTTCGCCCGAGGCGCGCGAAGCGGCCGAACGGGCCGCCTCCGCTGCGGGGATGGATCTCGACGCGTGGCTGGCGCAGCTCGTCAAATACACGAGCGCGATGGAGCTGAAATCGCCGCCGGCGAAGGCCGCCGGCTCCAAGCCGGCGCCGCCCGCCCGTCCGCTGACGGCCCCGCCCCTTCCGCTGTTGCCGTCGGTTCCGCCCAATCTGTCGATCCCGCCAATACCTGCCGCGCGTGGCACCGATCCCGCCGCAGCCCCGCGTTTGGGGCCCGAGACGCCGGTCGCCGGCCAGGCAAGGGCCGATGAACCGGCCGCGGAGAGGGGCGTGCAGACGTCCAGTCCGCCGTTTTCGCTGCCTCAGCCGCCGCCGCGTCCGACCGTGCTGATGCCGCAACGCCCCGGCACGCCGGCGACCGGCCTCTCGCTGCGCCCGGCCACCGCCGAACAGATCGCGCCGCTCGCGGCTGCCGTTGCGCCGCTCACGCCGGCCGCTGCAGCGCCGCGCGTGGCGTTGCGCGCGGCCGCGACGGCCAGTCCCGAGCGGGCGCCCGAGCCCATCGCAGCGGAAGCCCCGCCCCGGCCGGCCGCCGAGCCCGCACCGGTTCCCGCGCCCCCTGACTCTCCGGCGGCACCGGCTGCCGGGGCGCCGCGTCTGGTGGCCACGGATTCGCTGCAACCCTCGCGCTTCGCGGCACTGGCCAGCCCCAAGGAAGACGATATCCAGGCGGCGCTGGACAAATGGCGCGCGAGCGGAATGCTCGAGCCGCTGCTGGTGCGCGCCAAGGCCGGCGCGCAGGGGCAGTTCGAGATCATCAGCGGCATCGATCGCTGGCATGCGGCGCGGCGCGCCTATGTGCGACAGATTCCGGTGGTCGTGCGCGAAGCCACGGACCAGGAAGCGCTCGAGCAGGGGCTCGTCGACCAGCTCCGCCGCGGCCCGCTTTCGCCGCTGACCGAAGCCAACATCTACCTTCGCCTTCTCAACGACGCGGGCCTCGACACGGAACGCACCGCCCGCCTCGCGGGAAAGCCTTCCGCCCATGTCGCGACGATGGTGCGCATCCTCAACCTGCCCAAGGCCGTGCGCGCGATGCTCGAAAAGGGCGAGATCACCGTGATGCACGCCCGCGCGCTGCTCGACGCGCCGAATCCCGAGGCGCTCGCGCGCGACATCGTGGAGAAGCGGCTGGACATCTATCAGACCGAGCAGCTCGTGCGCGTTTCCGGCCGCGGCGCCGAAATGGTGGATGCCAGCGTGCTGCAGGATGCGCCGACAGACGACTCGATCGAAGAACTCGGTACCGCACCGTTCGCGCGCGAAAGCCGCGCATTGTCCATGCCGGCCGCCGGCGCGCCGCGCCTGCAATCGCTCGAAGGCCAGACCGAACCCCCGCGCGCCGACGAGCCCAAGCCCGCCGCGCCCACGGCGCGCCGTCCGAGCGACCAGCGCGCGCCGCGCGAAACCGACGTGATCTCGACCGAGCTGCTGGAACGCAACATCGCGAACGCTCTCGGCGTGCGCTGCGCGATCAGCGAGCGCAACGGGGTCGGCGTCATAACGCTGCATTATACAAGTCGTGAGGAATTGGGCCGTATCCTGGCCCGTATCAATGGCGGCGGTACGGGCGGCTGAGCCCCGCGCCGCGGCCACCCGGCCAAGCTCGACGAATCGGCGGCGTTACGGCCGGTTGCACCACAAACGCTTGTGTTTCTTGGATTCTTCCCTACAATGGCCGGATGTAGGGCCCTCCAAGGTCAGTATCGATACGCGGATAGGCCATGAACGAAGCCCTGCCGCCCGAAGGGCGGCGCGTGAGCTACAAATCGCTGGATTCCGAGGCCATGGCCGCGGCGCGCCGCGCCGCCGAGGCGGCGGGCATTTCGCTGCAGGAATGGCTTTCGCGCACGATTCTCGAGAATGCGCGGCGCTCGGGCATCGTTCCGGACGGCCCGTCGCGCGAGGTCTCGCACACCCCGTCGGGCCAGCCCAATGCGGAAGAGGCGGTGCAGGCGATTGCGCGCCATCTTGAGCGCGCCAAATCGGCGGCCGACCAGCAGGGTCTTTCGCTCGCCGAGTGGCTGAGCCGCGCGATACTCACGAATACCGGCACCGGCGAAACCGCGGTGGCGCGCCGGGCGCCGGCAGCGCCGCCGCTGACGGCCGCGTCGCCCGAGCCGGCCAGCCC
>CAZUYG010000741.1:0-2467 GCA_964624265.1 uncultured Candidatus Odyssella sp. | reverse complement strand
CCCCTTTCGCGTCGTTGCCGACGATCAGATCGCCCGAGACGAGGTAGACTTCCTCCCAATGGTCATGAACGAACGGCGCGGTCGTATAGGTGCCCGCGTCGAATTTCAGGAGACGCGTGCGGCTCCCCGTGCGCTTCGCTTCGTCGATATCACTCGCCAGAATTTTTTGTTTTATACCAGAGGGATAGCCGGCCGGCGTCTCCCATCCGGCCGCCATGTCGAGTTCGACGAATTCCATGTGGGGCTTGTTGAACGGCATCGTTCTTACAATCCTTCTTGAACGGGCGGCGCTCAGCCTTCGACCGGCAGCGCCGCGATGCTGTATTTGTGGCGGATGCTACGACGAAGCACGGGGTCTTCCAACTCCATCTCGAACGCTTCGGCCGGGCGAATTCCGCCCTTGACCGCGAGCGTGCCGCAAAACATGGCGGTGCCGGTCCTGAGCCCGCCATAACGAGCGATCAGGTCTTCGGGTTCGCGCATCGTTGTGACCGGCCCCTCCTGGTAGGGATGGCGCTGGCCGCCGATCCAGGCCCAGGAGCGCAGCACGAGCTTCTCCCAATGCGGGCGCACGTCGGCCAGGCGCCAGATTTCGCCGGACACCGGCTTGGCGCAGAGCTGCTTCGAGAGCGAGACGCCCTGCGTCTCCGCCTTGCGGTCGGTGTGGTCGGAGCCGAGGCCGATCCAAGGGCCGTCGGCGAGCTGGAAAATCACGAACTCCACCTCGCCGCTCGTATTCTCGCCGGATACGTCGATGTCGTCGGCGACCGTCAGCAGCGAGGCAGCCACGCGGTAGAAGATCGGCGTCGTCTTCGGGCGCGGGACACCCAGCTCCTCGAGCTCGCGGATGTGCTTTTCCAGTGCTCCTGGTTGCGCCCGGTCCAGCCGGCGATGACGAGCGTGTCGACCGCGACGCCCTCGTAGCGGAAGCCTTCCTTGCCGATCTTCTTCAGCGTCAGTTGCGCCTTGCTGCCCACGTCGCGCGCTCCCCGTTTGTGCGGCGGTCAGAATATGTCCGCGCGTTCGTATTGCACCGGCCATTTCACGTTCTGCGCCCTGAGCACTTTCGCGGCGCGCAGCGGCCACATCGGATCGCCGAGCAGCGTGCGCCCGAGCACGACGAGGTCGGCGCGGCCGTTTGCCAGGATCTCCTCCGCCAAGTCGGGGCTGTGGATGAGCCCGACAGCGGCGGTCGCGATCCCGGCCTCGCGCCGCAGGCGCTCGGCGAAACCCACCTGATACCCGGGATATACCGGGATCCGCTGCGCCGGGTCATTGCCGCCCGAAGAGCAATCGATGAAATCGACGTCGCCGCGCGCCGCCACGAGACGCGCGAGCGCCACGGCATCGCCGGGCTCGAACCCGCCGGGAACCCAATCGGCGCAGGAAAGCCGGAGCGCGAGCGGCAATTCTGCGGGCCATTCGGCGCGGATCGCGTCGAGCGTTGCCATCAGCAGCCGCGCGCGATTCTCGAACGAGCCGCCGTAGCGGTCGTTGCGCGCATTGCTGAGCGGCGACAGGAATTCGTGCAGCAGGTAGCCGTGCGCGCCGTGTACCTCGATCAGCTTGAAACCGGCCTCGCGGGCGCGCCGGGCCGAATCGCCGAACGCCTTCAAGACCGCTTCGATATCGGCCTCATCCATGACCGCGGGCGGCGGGAACGCGCCGAACGGCAGCGCCGACGGGCCGATCGTGGCCCAGCCGCCCGCGCCCGGCGGGATCGGCTTGTTTCCGTCCCAGGGCCGCGCCACCGAAGCCTTGCGGCCGGCATGGCCAAGCTGAATCGCCGGAACGGCGCCTTGCGACGCGATGAAAGCCGCGATCGGTGCAAACGCGTCGCGCTGCGCATCGTTCCACAGGCCCAGGCAATGCGGCGTGATCCGGCCGCGCGGCTCGACATGCGTGACCTCGGTGCAGACGATGCCCGCCCCGCCGGCCGCGCGCGCGCCGAGATGCTGGAGATGCCACACGTTCGGCACGCCGTTTTCGGCCGAATACTGGCACATCGGCGACAGCATGATGCGGTTCCGCGCCGTGACCGATCGCAGTGCGAGCGGGCGGAACAGGTGCGGGTTCGGATCGCGCTTGAGGATGCGCCGGTCGTCCTCGCCCGGCGGCTTCAACGGCGCGTTCATAGCAATCGCAGCGAGCGCATGGCCTGATGCGTAACGAGCGCCGGACCGTGTTTGAGGTTGTCGCGGTCGGCGCGCGCCCGCACGCGCGCCTCGGAGTGCAGCGCCGCACGCAGCGCCGCGGCGTCCGCGAACGTCATTTCGGCCAGGAATTCGGTGGGATCGTGATGGACCGGATGCGGATCCTCCAGCGGGATCGGCGCATGCAGCACGATCCGCCGGATTCCGGGCCACGTCCGCAGAATATCCACGTGACGCCCGCTGTAGTCGGCGATGAAATGGTCCACCGACGGCCGAATGCCTTGATAGCGGACGAAATAGCTCACGGTTTCGTG
>CAZUYG010000740.1:0-2478 GCA_964624265.1 uncultured Candidatus Odyssella sp. | reverse complement strand
GCGATCAGTCCGGGTCCGATCGCGGACACCGAAGGCATGGCGCGGCTCGCGCCGACCGAGGCCGAGCGCAAGCTCGCGCGCGAAGGCACGCCGCTGCAGCGCTACGGGTCCAAGGACGAAATTGGATACGCCGCGCTGTTCCTCGCCTCGCCGCTGGCCGATTACATCACCGGCGCGATCCTGCCGGTCGACGGCGGCGCGGTGCTGCCGGGTCCCGGCCGCCTCGGCGACGCGATGAAGCAGGCCTACGAGAAGGCCGCGCCGCGAAACCGGTAGGCCGGCTAGGCGGCTTGGGGCTTGCCGTCGTCCGCTTCGCCTTCGAGCGCGGCGATGTTCGAATAGACCCGCACCAGCATCGCCTTCAGCGCCTCGGCCTCCGCCGGCGTGAAGCCCCGCAGCGCCACGTCTTCGTAGTGGCGTGCGAACGGGATCAATTTGCCGGTCAAGGCGCCGCCTGCCTCGGTCTCGTGGATCGTGACGACGCGCGCATCGCCGCCATTGCCGCGCCGGCGTTCGACGAGTCCCTTCTCCTGCATCGCATCGAGGATGCGCGACAGCGTCGAGACGTCGATCGAAATGAGCGCGGCGAGGTCGGAGATGCGCTGGCCGTCGGCATGGTCCAGCGCCGCGAGCACGCGCCACATCTGGAGCGTGATGCCGTGCCCGCGGAGCACGTCGCCGAACGCCGTCGCGATGCGCACGCCGGTGCGGTTGACGAGATAGGGCAGGTAGCGCGTGAGGTCGAAGTCGGTCATCGCGCGCCCCGGGCCGGCTATTCCGCCGCCTTCGCGAGCCGGCGCTCGTTGTGCTTGCCCTGGAAGTGCGGCGCCACCTGCTCCATGAAGCGGTGCATCTGCTCCTTGACCAGGTTGTGCGGCTTGCAGCCGACGTTGAAGTAGAGGATGACTTCCTCGACCCCGGCGGCCTCGACCTTCTTGAGCGTGTCGACGATCTGCTGCGGCGTGCCGAGCAGGATCGATTTGTCGGACAGATCCTCTTTCCGCATGTTCTCGAGGATCGACGCGATCTTGAGAAAATACTGCATCGTCGGCGGCGCTTCGCCGGCCTTGAAGTTGAACGCCGGCAGCGCGCATTCCTTGAAGTAGCGAAGCTGCGCTTCGCGGCCGTAATCCTCTTCCTTCGGGTCGTCAGCGATGTAAATGAAGTAGGAGCACATCGCGCGGCCGGGCTTGTTCCCCGCCGCGACGCACGCGTCGCGATAGGCCTGCACCGCCTTGTCGAGCCCGCCGAACACCATGCCGGCCGCGAACGGCGCGTAGATGATGTTGAGCCCGCGCTTGGCCGCGATCGCGATGCTCGTCTTCGAGAACGACGCGACATAGAACGGAATCGGCTGCTGCACCGGCTTCGGCGTGATTTCCATCTCCGGGATGTCGAAGAATTGGCTCTTGTGCGACCACGGCCCGGGCGAGTTCCAGGCCTTCAGGATGACGTCGATCCCGTCCTCGAAGATTTCAGCCGATTTCATGAAATCGGCGCCGAACGGCGCGTACTCGCGGCGGTCGTAGCCGCGGCCGCAGGCGAAATCGACGCGTCCGTTCGAGAGGAGGTCGAGCGTCGCCCAGGTCTCTGCGACGTGCACCGGGTTGTGCAGCGGCAGCACGGATACAGCCGGCGCCAGGCGCACATGCTTGGTCAGCGGCGCGATGCTGGCGAGAACGAGATCGGGGCGGGAGTTGACGCCGAGCGAGTCGAAATGGTGTTCGCCGATCCAGCAGGAGTGATAGCCGAGGCGGTCGGCGAGCAGGGCCTGCTCGCGGATTTCGAGAACGAAGTCGTTCGCCGTGCGCGGATTGTTGCGATAGTGGTTATCGCTCAGCGTGAAATACCCGAACTCCATGGCCGTCGCCTCCCTGTGAGATGGTTGATTTTGCAATATTTGTAACTGCAATTTATTTTTGGGTCAAGCGCCTTTTTTTGATGCGCCACGGCGGCAAACTTTGCTTTGGTGCACATGTCCATCATTCCGAGCCGAGCCGATGCGAGGAGGCGAGCCGATGCAGCCAGACGCGAGCGACCGCCTGATCTGCCTGCATATTCCGAAGACCGCGGGCGTCAGCTTCCGGAAACTGTTGGAGCGCCAGTATGCTGGTGTCCCCACCTTCCTCCGGGCGCACCCCAATATCGCGAACTCTTGGCAATGACACGTGCTCAACGGGAGCCCTATCGCGTCGTGGGCGGTCACTTCCGGTTCGGCCTCCATCTGCTGTTCGATTCGCCAAGCCGTTACATCACGTTCGTGCGGAATCCGCTCGAGCGCGTCATTTCGCTCTTCGCCTATATCCAATGGCAGAGCGGCCACCCGTGGCACGCGCGCGTCGTGGGTTCGGGATTGTCGCTCGAGCAATGGCTGCGTCTTGGCACTGCGGGGGCCGCCGACAATCAGCAGGTTCGCTGGCTTGCCCTGCGCTCGGACGAAGAAGTCGCCTTCGGCGAGACGACGCGGCAGATGTTGGA
>CAZUYG010000739.1:0-2479 GCA_964624265.1 uncultured Candidatus Odyssella sp. | reverse complement strand
TCTCGTGGCCCGGCCGCGTGCCCTATTTCGCGGTGACATCGGGCACGACCGGAGACGTGACGAAATACATCCCGGTTACAGAGGCCATGGTGCGCTCCAACAAGAAGGCGGCGCTCGACCTGCTCGTGCACCACGTTGCGAACCGCCCGCGTACGCGCCTGTTCGGCGGGCCGAATTTCATCCTCGGCGGCAGCACCGATCTCGTCGCGCGCGCGCCGGGAGTTCTGTCCGGCGATCTCTCGGGCATCGCGATCAAGACGGTGCCGTGGTGGGTCAAATCGCGGAGCTTTCCGCCGCTCGATCTGGCACTCGTCGCCGATTGGGAGAAGAAGGTCGATCTGCTCGCGCGCGCGTCGATCGATCTCGACATCCGCTCGATCGGCGGCACGCCCTCGTGGCTGCTGATCCTGTTCGACCGCCTCGCGGCATTGCGCGGCGAGAAGCGCCTGCCGCTCGCCCGATTCTGGCCAAATCTCGAGCTCGTCGTGCATGGCGGCGTGCATTTCGGACCGTACAAGAGCCAGTTCGAGGCGCTGCTCCAGGGCTCGCGCGCGGAGACACGCGAGGGCTATGCCGCCAGCGAAGGCTTCGTCGCCGTGCAGGATCGCGGCCCCGGCGAAGGACTGCGGCTCAATCTCGACACCGGCCTGTTCTACGAATTCATCCCGGTGGAAGAACTCGGCGCCGCGAACCCGACGCGCCACTGGATCGGCGACGCCGAGACCGGCGTGAACTACGCGATCGCGGTCAGCACCTGCGCCGGCGTCTGGGCGTATCTGATCGGCGACACCGTGCGCCTCGTCTCGCGCGATCCGCCGCGCCTGCTCGTCACCGGGCGCACGGCCTACAGCCTCTCGGCTTTCGGCGAGCATCTGATCGGCGAAGAGATCGAAGAGGCGGTGAGCCGCGCCGCCGCTTCGATCGGCGCCGAAGTCACGGATTATTCCGTCGGCGCGATCTTTCCCGCGGGCCCGGGCCAGCTCGGCGGCCATCTCTACGTCGTCGAATTCCACGGCGCGATGCCCGGCGAAGCGGCGTGCGCTGCTTTCGCGGCCGCGATCGACCGGTTTCTCTCGGAGAAGAACGAAGACTATGCGGCGCACCGCGCAGGCGGTTTCGGAATGAAGCCGCCGACGTTACTGGTGATGAAGGAAGGCGGCTTTGCCGGCTGGATGAAAGCGCGCAACCGCTATGGCGGCCAGAACAAAGTGCCGCGAATCGTCAACGATCAGGCGCTGTTCGAGGGGTTGCGCAACTTTGCGCGCGACCACCACGGTTCATAGGGGCGGGTTGGTCAATCCTCCGCGCCGCCGCCGGTGATGAGGCGGGAGCCGCGCTGGAAGGTGAGGTAGGACCAGAACCAGTCCAAAGTTACGGCGATACGGTTGCGGAACCCGATCAGAAAGAAAATATGCGCGAGGCCCCACAGCCACCATGCCGGGTTCCCGCGCAACCGCACCCAGCCGAAATCGACGACGGCGGCGCGGCGCCCGATGGTCGCGAGATTCCCGATATGGCGATAGCGGAACGGGCCGGGGAAATCGCGGCCCTTGAGGCGCGCCAAAATCGCGGTCGCGGCGAAGGCGCCGGCCTGTTTGGCCGCCGGCGCGATGCCGGGCACGGGCCGGCCGTTCCGGTCCTTCATCGCCGCGGTGTCGCCGATCACGAAGATGTCGGGATGGCCCGGCAGCGTGAGGTCGGCGTTGACGATCACGCGGCCCGCCCGGTCTTTCTCCGCGCCGAGCCACTTGGCGGCCGGCGACGCGGCGACCCCGGCCGCCCACAGGACCGTGCGCGTCTCGATGCGCTCCGCGCCGACCATCACATGGTCGCCGCCGACGGCCGAGACCGGTGTCCCCGCGCGCACTTCGGCGCCGAGACGCACGAGCGCGCGCTCGGCGGCCGCCGAAAGTGATTCGGGGAACGTCGCGAGGATTCGCGGGCCGGCTTCGACGAGCACGATGCGCGCCAGACGCGGATCGATGTTGCGGAAGTCACGCGCCAGCGCGGTCTTGGCCAATTCGGCAATGGCGCCGGCGATCTCGACGCCGGTCGGCCCGCCGCCGATGACGACGAAAGTCAGCAGGCGTTCGCGTTCGGAGGGATCGGTTTCGGTCTCGGCCTTCTCGAAGGCGATCAGGATGCGCCGGCGGATGTCGGTCGCGTCCTCGATCTTCTTGAGGCCGGGCGCATAAGGCTCCCATTCGTCGCGGCCGAAATAGGCGTGGCGCGCGCCGGTGGCGACGATGAGGTGGTCGTAGGGCACGCGCTGGTCGCCGGCGATCACGGTCTTGGCCGCCTTGTCGATCGCTGTCACCTTGCCCATCAGCACGGTGGCGTTGCGCTGGCGGCGCAGGATGCCGCGAATGGGGCTGGCGATCTGCGCCGGGGATAGGCCCGCCGTGGCGACCTGATAGAGCAGCGGCTGAAACAGGTGGTAGTTGCGCCGGTCGACGACGCTGACGTCCACCGGCGCGCG
>CAZUYG010000738.1:0-2481 GCA_964624265.1 uncultured Candidatus Odyssella sp. | reverse complement strand
ATCGGCGTAGCTGCTCCTCGGGGCTGATCGCGAGCCAGAATTTCAGCAGGATCACGCCGTCGCCCACGAGGTCGTCTTCGAAATCGTTGATCTCGCTGTAGGCGCGCAGCCAGTCGTCCTGCTCGGCATAGCCCTCGACGCGCTCGACGAGCACGCGGCCGTACCACGAGCGATCGAAGATCGCGACATGGCCCTTGCGCGGCAGATGGCGCCAGAAGCGCCAGAGATAGGGATGCGCGCGCTCCTCGTCGGTCGGCGCCGCCACCGGCACGATGCGGAAGAAGCGCGCGTCGATGGCGCCGGCGACGCGGCGGATCGCACCGCCCTTGCCGGCCGCATCGGGGCCTTCGAAAGCGAGGACGACGCTGCGGCGCTTGAAGCGCTTCTCGCGCGTCAGCGCGTTGAGCCGGCCCTGCAGCGCGGCGAGCCTCTCCTTGTATTCGTGCTGACCGATCTTGGCCGTGAGATCCACGACGTCGAGCAGGCGCTTGCCGTCCACCGGCGGAATCGGCGGCGGCGCGGTGATCGTCACCAGTTGGCGCGGCCCGGCCAGGCGCTGCTCGAGCGCCACGGCCAGCGTCTTCGCCACGGTCAGCGTGCGGAATTCCGGATCGGCCGCCGCCACGACGGTCCACGGCGCATGCGCCTGGTTCGTGGTGCGGATCGCGTGGCGCCAGACCGAGACGACGTCGCCGTAGCGTTTGTGCTCGGCCCAGTCTTCCTTCGTCACGCGCCAGCGCGTGGAGCGGCGCTTCGCGAGCTTGGAAAGCCGCTTCTTCTGCTGCTTCTTCGAGAAGTGCAGCCAGAATTTCAGCACCAGCGCGCCTTCGTCGGCGAGCATGCGCTCGAAGCGGCGGATGTCGGCGAGTCGCTGGTCGAGATCGGCGCGCGCGAGATCGCCGCCGATGCGCGCCGCGACCGGATCGCCGTACCAGGTGTGCACGAAGATGCCGATGCGGCCCTTGGGCGGCAGCGCGCGCCAGAAGCGCCACATATACGGGCGCTCGTTCTCTTCGTCGGTGGCCTCGTCGCCGTCCACGGTGTCGACCTGGCGCGGGTCGAGCCATTCGTTCAGCGTCGCCAGCACGTCGCCCTTGCCCGCGCCGGCCAGCCCGGCGAGCAGGATCACGACCTCGAACGGCTTCTTCTCGGCGAGGGTTTTCTGCACGGCGAGCAGGGTTTCGCGCAGGCGCGGCTCCTCGCGCTCGAACGTGGCCTTCTTGACCTTGTGCTTGATCTCGGCGGCTTCGAACATGGGGTCCTCGCCCGCCCTTCCTAGCGCAGGCCGGGCGCGCGCGGCAATCGGCACGCGTTGGCGGCCGGGGCGATCGTCGTTAATGTTCTCCCGCCATCGTTCGAGGGAGGATTTCGTGGCGCAACTTCGCAATCTGCCCGAGCACGCCACCGTGTTCGACGTGTTCTCGGCATTTCCCGACCTGTTCACGCACATCGCCGATTTCAGCCAGCAGGCCTTCCGCGGCCCCGGCCCGCTGCCGCCGCGCGACCGCGAGCTGATCTTCTCCTACGTCTCGCAGCTCAATGCCTGCGACTACTGCTTCGGCGGCCATTCGGAGACGACGAAGCTGCTCGGCGCGGCGGCCGACGTGTTCGAAAAGCTCAAGATCGGCATCGACACAGCGCCGGTCGACGCGAAGCTGAAGCCGCTGCTGCACTACGCAAAGAAGCTCACCGAAGCCCCGGCCCGAATCACGCCGGCCGACGCCGAAGCCTGCTACGCCGCGGGCTGGGGCGACGAGGCGATCATGCAGGCGATCGCCGTCGCCTGCCTCGCCAATTTCATGAACCGCCTCGTCGAGGGCAGCGGCGTCCACGCCGATCCCGCGAAATTCGCGATGCGCGCCAAGGCCGCCGTCGAGAAGGGCTATCAGCGCCCATTCCGCGAAAAGATGGCGGCGCTCGGCAAGCCGGTCGGCTGAGCGCCCGCTACTGCCCGCGAAAATCCTGGAACGCCTTGCGCGCCGCGTCGAACGCGCGGCCGGGGCCGAGGCGGGCCATCAGGGATTTCCACTCCTGCCCGGCCGTGATGAGCGCGTTGGTCGCGGGCGAATCCGGCAGGCGATTGACCCATTTCTCAAGCCCTTGCGCGTTGAACAGCGCGAGCACGAGCGTGCCGGCGATCGCCGCCGGCCACAGGCGCCGCAGCGGCTCGCTTCTGGCGCCGCGAGTCGGGTCGAGCTCCGGCGTCATCTGGCGCGAGAGATGATGGTCGGTGTTGAGCGGACCGTTGCGCGCCATCGCCGCCTCAGAACTGGAAATAGATGAACGGCGCCGCGCCATCGAGGCCGAACGCCTCGACCAGGGCGACGAACAGCCCGCACGCGATACCCGTCGCGACCGCCGGCATGCGCCAGAATAGCGTCTCGAACCGGTTGACGAGATCGCGCGGCGTGAAATGCATCACGATGCCGAGCGCGATCAGCGCGAGCGAGAGCGGCGTCGCCAGCTCGGCCGGCGTGCGCC
>CAZUYG010000737.1:0-2485 GCA_964624265.1 uncultured Candidatus Odyssella sp. | reverse complement strand
CCAGAGCCTGAACAGCGTCCAATACGGCTTCCTGCTGTTCCTGGTCGCGAGCGGCCTCACGCTGATCTTCGGCATCATGGGCGTCATCAATCTCGCGCACGGCTCGTTCTTCATGATCGGCGCCTATCTCGCGCATTGGCTGGCGCTCAAGACGGGGAATCTCTTCGCCGCGATAGCGCTGGCGCTGCCGCTGAGCTTCCTCCTCGGCCTCGCGGTCGAGCGCTTGGCGATCGGTTTCCTCTATGCGCGCGATCACCTCTATCAGGTCCTGCTCACCTACGGGCTGATCCTGATCTTCAACGAGCTCCAGCGCATCCTCTGGGGAAATGACGTGCACGGCGTTCCGGTGCCGGAAGTTCTTTCCGTCTCGATTCCGCTGACCGAGACGCAGTCATATCCGCTGTACCGCTTCTTCATCTCGCTCGCCTGCATCGGGGTCGCGGCGGCGATGTACCTCGTCATCCACCGCACCAAGCTCGGCATGCTGATCCGCGCCGGCGCCGCGAACCGCGAAATGGTGGAACTGCTCGGCTTCGGCGTGAAGCGACTCTACGCGCTGGTGTTCGCGCTCGGCGCGGCGCTCACGGCCTTTGCCGGCATGCTCTCGGCGCCCGTCAATTCGGTCTATCCCGGCATGGGCGAGCACATCCTGATCATCTCGTTCGTCGTCGTGGTTATCGGCGGCCTCGGCTCGATCCAGGGCGCGTTCGTGGGCGCCATGCTGATCGGCTTCGTCGATACGTTCGGCAAGGTCTTCCTGCCTGAGGCAGCCAGCCTCTCAGTCTACGCGTTCATGGCCGCGGTGCTGCTGTGGCGGCCGCAGGGCCTGTTCGGCGCGCGGCCGGCGTGAGAGATGGCGATGCGCCCGCTTTCGCGATCTCTGCTCGGACTGCTGCTGGTGATCGTGGCGCTGCTCGCGGTCTTCCCGCAGTTCGCCGAACGCTACTATGTACAGCTCGCCACGAAGATCATCGTGATGGCGATCTTCGCGATGAGCCTCGACCTGCTCGTCGGCTACACGCGCCTCGTCAGTCTCGGCCATGCCGCCTTCTTCGGCCTCGCCGGCTACGCGCTGGCGGTCCTGCAGCGCGATCTCGGTCTGGTTTCGCTGTGGACGACGTTGCCGCTCACGCTGGGCATCTGCGCGCTAGCCGCGCTGCTGCTCGGCGCGCTCGCGATCCGCACTTCGGGCATCTATTTCATCATGGTGACCTTGGCGATCGCGCAAATGCTCTACTACTTCGCTAACGACACGAAGGCGCTCGGCGGCTCGGACGGCATGTTTCTCGGCGCCAAACCGGCGGCGGAGGTGTTTGGCTTTGAGCTCTTCGACCTCAAGAACCGCACCACGTTCTACTATTTCGCGCTCGCCGCGCTGATCTCGAGCTTCCTTCTCGCACGGATGGTGCTCGCTTCGCTGTTCGGCCGGGTCATCGACGCGATCCGCTGCAACGAGCCGCGCGCGCGAGCGCTGGGATTCACCACGTGGCGCTACAAGCTCGCGATGTTCGCCGTCGCCGGCACGCTGGCAGGCCTCGCCGGCTACATCGGCGCGGCGCAAGACGGCATCGTCAATCCGGCCTTTCTCTCTTGGCAGCAATCGGGTCAGGCGCTGGTGATCGTGATCCTCGGCGGGATGGGGACGCTCTACGGCCCGGTGGCCGGCGCCTTCGTCCTGATCGTACTGGAGGATGTGGCTGCCGGCATCACCGAGCATTGGCTGCTATTCATCGGCGTGTTCGTGATCGCGGTCGTGCTGCTGCTGCCGCGCGGGATCGCGAGCCTGCCGATGGGCGTTCTTTTCGGCCGCGTGCGCGGCCGCGGTGCGCCGCCGCCGCGTCCCGCCCCGGAGCCTGGCGATGACTGAAGCCCTGCTCGAAACGCGCGGCCTCTCGAAGCAGTTCGGCGGTCTCGCCGCGGTCAGCGATGTCTCGCTGGCGTTCGAAGCGGGGCGCGTCCATGCCGTGATCGGCCCGAACGGGGCGGGGAAGACCACTTTCCTCAATCTCCTCTCGGGCGAAATGCGCCCGTCCGCCGGCGCGGTCCTGTTCAAGGGCTACGCGATCACGGGCCTCACGCCCGATCGCGTGGCGCGCCTCGGAATCGGGCGCTCGTTCCAGCGCACGAACGTCTTCGCCGAGCTCACCTGCTTCGAGAATTGCTGGATCGCGGCGCAATCGCGGCTGCCGAGCTCGCTGCGATTCTTCCGCCCGGCGAGCCGGCGCGGCGATCTCGCCGGCGCGGCTTCGCGCAGCCTCGAGATGTGCGGCTTGCTCGCGCGACGGGATCACGCCGCCTCGGCCATGAGCCACGGCGAGCGCCGCCAGCTCGAGATCGCCATGATCCTGGCGACCGAGCCCGATCTGCTGCTGTTCGACGAGCCGCTGGCCGGAATGGGCTATCGCGAATCGCAGGAGGTGATCGCGCTGCTGCGGCGAATCGCGGAGAAGCATACGCTCGTCCTCATCGAGCACGATATGGACGC
>CAZUYG010000736.1:0-2485 GCA_964624265.1 uncultured Candidatus Odyssella sp. | reverse complement strand
GGCCGCGCGCCTCGGCCTCGCCGTGACCTTTGGCGAGCACGTCTATGACGCGGGCGATGTCTCCAATGCCAAGATCGCGGCGATCGAACCCGCGTTCCGCCGCACCAGCGCCGAGACGCTCAACCGGTTCATCGACGCGCTGGGCGACCGCTTCGTGGGCAAGGGGCGGATGTGAAGCCGGTCATTCCTCGGGCTCGAACAGCACGATGCGCGAGCCCGATCGCTCGAAGCGGAACGGAATCTGGAGATATTCGCCGAGCGCCGCCGAAATCTGCGCGCGCCGCGCGGGCTCGACGAACAGCAGCATGAAGCCGCCGCCGCCCGCGCCCAGCAGCTTGCCGCCGATGGCGCCTGCCGCCCGCGCGCGCGCATAGATTTCGTCAACGGCCGCGGTCGAGACGGCATCGGAGATCGAGCGCTTGAGCTGCCAGCTCTCGTCGAGGAGGTCGCCGAACGCGCGCAGATCGTTGCCGTTCGCCAGCACTTCGAGGCCCTCGTCGACGAGCGCCTGCATGCGCCGGACGACCGCCTCCTTTTCCGGCAGTGCGTCGATCTGTTTCTTCGCGATCACCGAGGCGTGGCGCGCGATGCCGGTGAAGAGCAGGATCATGTGATCCTCGAAGTCGCGCTTCCGCGCGTCGCTCATCAGCACCGGCTGCACGGCGTATTCGCCGTTCTGGCCGATGTCGACGCGATTGAGGCCGCCGAACGCCGCCGCGATCTGGTCCTGGATGCCGACATTTTCTTTGAGCAGAGCCTGCTCCAGGTGGATCGCCTCGTCGGCGAGGCGGCGCTTGCTGACGACCTCGCCGCGCAGTCTGAACAGCGCATGGAGCAGCCCGACCGCGAAGGACGAGCTCGAGCCGAGGCCGGTGCGCGCCGGCAGGTCGCCGAAGTGGTGCACTTCGAGCCCCCCGGTGATGCCGAGGTAGCGCATGGCTTCGCGCACGGCCGGGTGCTCGATGCTGTCGGTGTCTTTCGTCGTCTCGATGCGCGACCACACCACGCGGTTCTTGTATTCGAAGAACGGCGGCAGGTTGCGGCACTGCAGATAGCAATACTTGTTGATCGTGACCGAGAGCACCGCGCCGCCATTGCGCTTGAACCAGGCCGGATAATCGGTGCCGCCGCCCAGGAACGACATTCGGAACGGCGTTGCGGTGATGATCAACCTTCCCTCCGCTGTCAGCGCGTGAGGAAGGCGGCGCCTTTGCGCGCCACCTCCTCGCGCCAATAGGCGAGCAGGTCGCGCATCGTGTCGGCGAACGGAATCTCGGGCCGCCAGCCCGTGTGCGCCGTGAATTTCGACGTGTCGGGCACCTGGAGGTCGGCGTCGATCGGGCGCAGCCGCGCCGGATCGATTTCGATCCGGATCGCGTTTTTCTTCGGCGAGAGCGCCAGTAGCGCGTCGAGAATTTCGCCCACCGTGCAGCTATGGCTGCCGCCGATGTTGTAATAGGCGCCGGCGACCGGCTTCACCGTGACCAGCATGAAATAGGCGCGCACGGCGTCGCGCACGTCGGCGACCGTGCGCAGCGATTCGAGGTTGCCCACCTTCACCACCGGCGGGATCAGCTCGGCCTCGATCAGCGCGATCTGCTTGGCGAAGGTCGATTCGGCGAACACGTCGCCGCGGCGCGGCCCCGTATGCGTGAACATGCGCGTCGTCAGCACCGTCATGCCGTAGGCCTCGGCATAGAAGCGGCCGAGCAGATCGGTGCCCACCTTGGAGATCGCGTAGGGCGAGGCCGGGTGGAACGTGCACTCCTCGTCGATCGGGATCTTCTCTTTCGGGACGCGGCCGAACACCTCCGACGACGAGCAGACATGCACGACGGCCTTGGGCGCCCAGCGCTTCACCGCGTCGAGCACGCGCGCCGTGCCCTGGATGTTGGTCTCGAGCGTGTCGAGCGGCGCATCGAAGCTGGTGCGCGGAAAGCTCTGCGCCGCGAGGTGAAACACGCAGTCCGGCGCCGCGTGCCGCACCGCCTCGCTGATCGAAAACTCGTCGCGCAGATCGCCATAGGCGAGGCGGATGCGCTCGCCGCGATTGATGCGCGGAACGAGGGCGCGCAGATTGTCGAGCGGGCTACGCCAGCGGCAGAGGCCCACGATGTCCCAATCCGTGTTCGCGATCAGGTAGTCGGCCAGATGCGAGCCGACCATGCCGGTAATGCCGGTGATGAACGCGGTTTTCGCCGCCATGGCGTCTCCGAAGCCTCCCCGCGGCCTTCGCTCAGCCGCGCTCGTTCACGAACTTCGCGATGTGCTCAACGACATAGGCGCGGGCGGCATCGTCGATCGCCTGATGGTTGCCGAACGAGAAGCCGCGCTGCATGACGGCCGTCGAATGCCGCAGATCGCCGACCGTGCGGTGCGGATAGTGCTTGAGCGCCGGCTGACGCGCAATGTTGCCGGCGATGATCGGCCGCGTTTCCACGTTCGCGCGTCCGAGCGCGGCCATGAGATCGCGCGCGCCGAATTT
>CAZUYG010000735.1:0-2497 GCA_964624265.1 uncultured Candidatus Odyssella sp. | reverse complement strand
CGGCAGCACGACGGCGCTGGCGCCGGCGAGCAGATCGGGGCCCGGGCGGCGGCGCTCGACGTCGAAGCCGCTCCAGAAGTCCGCGCCCTCGTGCCCGGCGCCCGCGATGACGAGCGTGACATCGAGGCCCTTGAGCGCGGCGCGGAGTTCATAGGCCCCCTTGCGGCCGAGCGTTGCAGCCGGGAAGACGATGCGCGGCTTGCCGGCGGGCGCCACGCTCCGCGCCGGGGCGGCAGACGGCGCGGCCCAGGCGAGCGCCACGGCTTTCGTCGGGAACAGCGCCGCGACGTCCGCATGCGCCGTCACGATCTTGCGGGCGCGCTCGAGCGCCGCGGCCTCGGCCGCGACCAGCGCCGGATCGGCGCGGAAATCGCCGAGCGTCTTGCTCTCGGGATGCAGCTTGGCCGCGCGATCGAGCCGCTGCTGCAACTCGCCCATCGGCAGCGCCGACATCAGCACGTCGAAGCTGCGGCCCTTCAGATGACCGTCGTGCCAGAGATACGGAAGCAGAGACTGCGCCACGACGACGTGCGTCGCTTCGGGCGCAAGGCGGCGCGCGTAGGTGCGCGCGAGGCGTTCGGCGCCGCGGAGCAGCGCCTGCTGACGCGTGGCACCCTGGTCGGCAAGGCGGCGGCTCCTCCACGCGCGCAGCATGGTCGCGAGCGTGCTGGTGCGGATCTTGGCGAAGCCCGCGGTCGTCCACGCGTAATTCGGCTTGCCGAAGCGCTTGCCGTCGAGCGGCACGAACAGCGTGTCGCCGTCGCGGCGCGTGGCCTGGATGTGCGCGTCGAATTCCGGCACCAAGCCGTCGACGAGAAACGCCGTCTCGCCGGTCTGCGCCGCGGCCGGCGGCACGTGGCGGAAGCACTGCACCACGTTGCACGACAGGCAGTTGTTCGGGCCCTTGCCGGCCTTGATCCCGCGCGAATAGGATTTCGGCAAGGGCGGCAGCGCGGCCTTCTCGCCGGCCAGGGCGCGGAAACGCAGCACGAGGTGATCGGCGTCCATGTCGGCCTCGATGCGGAAGGCCCTGGCCGCCCGGAAGCGCAGATCGACGTAGTTCCAGAACACGGTCGCGTCGCGGCCGACTTCGGCCAGCGAGCCCGGGATCACCTGCGTGTGCGCATGGCGCTCGACGATCTCGAAGCCGGCCTTGAGCGCGGCGTCGTAGAGCGCGTTGGAGAGCTGGCAAAGGCCGCCGCCGACGCTCGGGATCACGCAGCCCTCGCGCAGTTCCCGCCCGGCCACGAAGCCGCGCAGCCGCGTCGGCCGCCCGACATGGGCCCAGAAGCTGAAGATGCGGCCGGCCGGGATCTCGATGCCGTCGATGTGGCGGAGCGCCAGACGCAGATTGTGAATCTTGCCCACCAGTAGCGGGCGCTCGGCGTCGTTCGCCTCGGTCCAGAGCTTGGTCCTGGATTCGGCGACGACCGGCGCCCCGGCGAGCGCGAAGCCGGCGGTGAAGCGGACCGCGTCGCCGTCGAACAGGTTGCGGCGCGCGCGATCGAGGCGGAACAGCCCGGCCTTGACGCCGAACGCAAGCGCGTCGAGGCGCGTCGGCAACGGCTTTTTGCTGTGTTCCTGGCCTTGCATGGGAAGCCCCTGAATCTCGTCTTCGTTGTGGGCGCCAAAATGGCTTTTCCGTGCCGGAATCGCAGTGACTGAAGTCACCGGAATCCTGTGATCCGGATCACAGGGGCAATGCGGCCGGCGCGCTTTCGGGCGGGCCGCAACCCCGCTAGAAGCAGGGCCATGACCCCTGCCCGCGGCAGCCGGCTGATCCCCTACGTCGTCGGCTGCGCGCTGTTCATGGAAAACCTCGATTCGACGGTGCTGGCGACGGCGCTGCCCGAGATCGCGCGCTCGCTCGGCGAAAGCCCGCTCCACCTCAATCTCGCGATCACCTCGTACCTGCTGAGCCTCGCCATCTTCATTCCGGTGAGCGGCTGGATCGCGGACCGCTTCGGCGCGCGGCGGGTGTTCTGCGCCGCCATCGTCGTCTTCACGTTGAGCTCGGTCTCCTGCGGCTTCGCCGATTCGTTCTGGGGCCTCGTCGCTTCGCGCATGGCGCAGGGCCTGGGCGGCGCGATGATGGTGCCGGTGGGGCGCCTCGTGCTGCTGCGCAGCGTCTCCAAGGCCGAGCTGGTGGGCGCCCTGGCTCTGGTCACGATTCCGGCGTTGGTGGGTCCGATCATCGGACCGCCGGTGGGCGGATTCATCACCACCTATCTCTCCTGGCGCTGGATCTTCTGGATCAACGTGCCGATCGGCGTGGTCGGCATCGTCCTGGCGCTGATCCTGATCCCGGCCCTGCGCGAGGAGCGCCCGCCGCCGTTCGACTGGACCGGCTTCGCGCTGGCCGGCGCCGGCCTCGCCGCGTTGCTGATGGGCTTCGAGACCATCGGGCGCGGCATGCTGCCAGCGGCGGCCGTGGCGGCGCTGCTCGCAGGCGGCGCCGCCGCGCTCGCGCTCTACGTGCGGCACGCGCGCCGCCGCG
>CAZUYG010000734.1:0-2502 GCA_964624265.1 uncultured Candidatus Odyssella sp. | reverse complement strand
CTGTCGGCGGCGCGGAAATACTCGAAGATCCAGCGATTGTCGCCGGCGGCGTCGGTCGGGTTCTCGGGCGGCAGCGATTCCCGGCCCTTCTCTTCGACCGTGCGGCGCACCGCGGCGAGCGTGGAGGCCACGGCGTTGAGATACATGCCCTCCATCGGCCCGAAATGCTTCTTCTCGGCCTCGGCATTGCCCTCGAGGCCCTTGCGCGTCAGCGCGAACGAGAAGGTCAGCGTGAGATTCCCGCTTTCGTCGGTGCCGATCGTATTCTCGATGCGCCCCGGTTCGCTGCCGGAAACGCGCTCGAAGATCACGCGGTTCTCGGGCTCGAACGTCACCTTCTCGCGCAGCGGCTCGTTGCCGAGCAGGATGTCGCGCAGCAGCCAGCCCTCGCCTTTCTCGACCACCTCGCACTTCTGCATCGCCGGCACATAAGGCAGCGCGTTGTGCGCCTTCATCATCAGACCGGTCCAGACGTCGTGCCGGCTGAGGAACGGCTTGCACGGCTCGTTGATGGGAATCGTTCGGCTCAGCGTGTACATGGGCGCACCTCCAGGTTCATGCGGCATTCGCCGCGTTCGTTGTGCCGGCGGCCGCGCCGGCCGGCATCGGTCCGGCCGACGGATCGCCGGCCGCGAGCCAATCCCACATGCGTTCGAACAGGCGGCCGCTCGTGACCGCCCGGTCGGCGGCCTCGGCCGCGGTGTAGACCTGTCCGTCGAGGCCCGTGGCCAACACGTCGAGCTCGACGCGCGCCGCGTCTTCGAGGAACCAGGCGAGCACCGCCGCCTCCTCGACCGAGCGCCCGACCGCGAGCGCGCCATTGCCGCGCAGCACGATCGCGCGCGCGCCGCCGAGCATCGCGGCCACCGCCTCCGCGCTCCGGTCGTCGCGCACGAGGCGCGGATCGGGCCAGAGCGGCGGCTGCGGCGCGAAATAGGTGCCAAGGCCGTGCCGCGCGAGCGGCGTGCGGCCCAGCGTGGAAAGACTCATCAGCTTCGGCGACTGGAAACGCACGATGCCGCCCGCATCGGGCCGGCAGCGGTAGATCTGCTGGTGCAGACGCACTTCGGGCAGCGCACCCTCGGGCAACGGCGCCTCCACCGTCACGCGCACCGGCGCGTCGGCGTCGGTCACCAGCGACAGGGGCTTCGCCGGGCTCGCGAGAAACGACTGCGCATCGAGCCGCACGCTGCAATGGCCGTAGGCGTGCGCGAGGCCGGCCCGCCCGACCGCGCGGCACGCGACGGCAAGACGCCGTGCCAACGCGTCGCTCACGACTGGAACTCCGGAATCTGCGGGCGCGCGCCCCACATGCAGAACGATTCTGCGGTGAACGGCAATTGCCGAGGCCGATAGGTTTCTTCGTTTTCGATCATGCGCACCCCGGTGGAATATTCGAACGTCATGCCGTCGGGACCTTCGAAGTAGAGGAAGACGGCGCCCGAGGTTGCATGGCGGCCGGGGCCGAAGCGGATGTTCACGCCGCGGTCGCGCAGAAAATAGTACGAGCGCATCACATCGTCGACGCTCTCGACCTGATGGTTGATGTGCTGCACGCCGTGGCGCTCCGACGGAAACAGCGCGATGCGGTGATGCACCGGGTCGATCCGCAGCAGCGGCGCGGGCCCGATCCAATCGCTGACGCGCGCATTGCACGTTTCGGTCCAGAACTTCTCGTCGCGTGCCGGTGATTTCGAGAACATGCCGACGTGCGAAAAGCCCGTGATCCCGGCGTCGCGCGACGGGAAATAGCGCCAGCCGTTGCTCCAGGGCCGCACGACGAGGTCGATGGCGGTCCCGCTCGGCTCCCTGAACGTGACGAATGCGCCGACGCGGCGCTGCTCGCATTCGTCTCCGCCGCCGCGCCGGACGGCGAAGCCGGCGCCCTCGAGCGCCGCCGCGGCCGCTTCGAGTGCGGCGGCATCGGCGAGCTCGAAGCCGACCGTGTGGTCGCCAGGATCGCCGGAGGAATAGACCAGCGTGTGATCCCGATCGTCCGAGCGCAGGTAAATCGAGCCGTTGTCTTCGCCCGCGTGCTGCAGGCCCAGCACCCTGGTCGCGAACGTAACAGCGGCGCCCACGTCGCGCGTCCCGAGGCGGACGTAACGCAGATTGGTCAGCGCGATCGGCACGCCTCCTCCCCGGCTTTGCTGCCGTGCTGGCGCCGGGAGAGTGTGGTGGCGTTCCGGCCAAGTCGAATGTTAAATGGAAATGCCGTCCATTGGCGCGCGAAATGACGCCGGGGTACAACCGCGACGGAGGGAGAGAACGCATGAATCCGAACCGGCTCGACCTCAATCTGCTGCGCGTTTTCGGCGCGATCCTCGATACGCGCAGCGTCACGGCCGCGGCCACGACGCTCGGGCTGACGCAATCGGCGGTCAGCAACCAGCTCGCGCGGCTGCGCGAGGCGTTCGACGATCCGCTGTTCGTGCGCACCAGCGAAGGCATGGCGCCGACGCCACGCGCCCTGGCCATCGCCGATCCCATCCGGAAATCCCT
>CAZUYG010000733.1:0-2506 GCA_964624265.1 uncultured Candidatus Odyssella sp. | reverse complement strand
GTTGCGCGCGCTGCTCCACGCGCTCTTCGTCACCGCGGCGCGCTTCGAGGACGTGCGCGGCGCGTTCGGGCGGCGCATCGGCGCCACCGGCCCGCAATACACGATCCTCGCCGCCATCGCCGAAAAACAGCAGGGCGCCGGCGTCGGCATCCGGGCGCTGGCCGAACATCTGCACGTGGCGCCGAGCCACATCACCACCGAAGTGAACAAGCTCGTGGCGCTCGGCTTGGTCGAAAAGCGCGCGAACCCGGCGGACGGGCGCGGCGTGCTCGCGCGGCTCACCCGCGCAGGCGAAGCCGCGCTCGACCGGCTCGGCCCGTTCCGCCGCGAAATCAACGATATTCTGTTCGACGGGCTGAGCCGCGCCGATTTCCAGGCGGTGGCGCGGCTGTTCGATCGCTTTCTGATCAACACCGAACGGGCGCTCGATCGCGTCGTCCTCGACGAGCGCGAGCGCAAACGGAATGGGCAGGGCTGAGGGCAGGGAGGCACCGTCATGCTGAAATCGGGCAAGGAGCATCTGGAAGGGCTGCGCGACGGCCGCATCGTCTACATCGGCGGCGAACGCGTGACCGACGTCACGAAACACCCGGCCTTCGCCGAGGCGGCGAAGGTCGTGGCCGGCATGTACGACGCGAAGCGCGCGCCGGAAAACCGAGATCTCTTCTCCTACGAGGAGAACGGCGAGCGTTATGCGATGTGGTACCTCCAGGCGCGCTCGCCGGACGATCTCCGCCGCCGCACGCGCTGCCACAAGGCGATCGCCGACCTCACCTACGGCATGATGGGCCGCTCGCCCGACCATGTCTCGGGCTTCGTCACCGGCATGTCGACGAATCCCGCCGCGTTCGACACCGAGAAGTACAAATTCGGCGCGAACCTCCTGAACTACTACGCGTACTGCAAGAAGAACGACATCTTCTCCACCTATGCGGTGCTGCCGCCGCAGGCCGCGCGCAATCCCGATTTCTACGTGAAGAAGAACCTGCCGGTGCCGACGCTCCAGGTCGTGCGCGAGGAAGACGATGGCGTCGTGATCAGCGGCATGAAGATGCTGGCGACGTCGGCCGTGTTCTGCGACGAGATCTGGATCGGCAACCTGCTGCCATTGGCGCCGGACCAGGTGAAACAGGCCGTCACCTGCGCGGTGAAAGTGAACACGCCGGGCCTCACGCTGTGGTCGCGCCAGCCGCTCTCGCTGGCCTCGAACAACCGCTTCGACTCGCCGCTCGGCTGGTGCTTCGACGAAACCGACAGCATGGTGATGTGCGACAACGTGAAGGTGCCGTGGGAGCGCGTGTTCGTCATGGACGACGCGATCAAGGCGCGCGGCATCTACATCGAGACGCCGGCGCACTGCTACGGCAATCACCAGTCGAACGTGCGCTATTGGTCGAAGATGCAGCTCATCCTCGGCCTGTGCAGCAAGGTGGCGCAGGCCACCGGCGCCAACGAAGTGCCGGCGGTGCGCGAGGTGCTGGGCCGCATGGCGGCGCTCGAGGCGCTGATCTCCGGCCTCGTGCACGGCCAGATCGAGGCCGCCGAAGATTGGCCGAAGGGCTACAAGACCTTCAACCGCCGCATGATGTATGCCGCGCTGAACTGGTGCACCGAGAGCTATTCGGCGATCATCGACCAGTTGCGCGAGCTCTGCGGCGGCGGCGTGTTCCAGATGCCGGCCAGCGTCTCCGTGATGAACGACGCCGGCATCCGCCAGGAATTCGAGATGTACTGGCAGACGCCGCAGCTTCCGGCGCTCGAGCGGATGAAGCTGATGAAGGTCGCGTGGGACATGGTCGGCAGCGAATTCGCCGGCCGCCAGCAGCAATACGAGAAGTTCTACGCCGGCGCCTCGTTCATCGTCCGCAACCACAGCTTCCGCGAGACCGACTGGAAATATTTCGACGGCATCGTCGAGACGCTGATGGCAAGCTATGGCGTGCCCGACGCCGCGGCGAAGATGAAGGCGGCGGAGTAGGCGCGTTCACTTCGCGGCGGGCGGCAATGTCCAGGCGGTGGCGGCGGAAAGCAGGCCGGCGCCGGCCGCAAGTGCCAGGGCCACGCCGTAGCCGCCCAGCGCGTCGAAGATGTATCCGCCCACGCCTGGCGCCGCGAGGCCGGCCACGCCCCAGGCCGTGAACACGCGGCCATACACGGTGGCGGTGCGCGCGACACCGAAATAGATCGCGACCGAGGCGGGATAGGTCGCGGCCATCGCGCCATAGGCAAGGCCGGTCACCGTCAGCACCGCGAGCGCGAGCGCGGTGTCGGGCACGAGCGCCAGCGCCCCGAGTGCCGTGGCCGCGAGCAGCGGCGCGGCGACGAGGATGCGGCGCACCGGCAATGCATCGGCGAGCCAGCCGGCGCCGAGGCGGCCGATGCCGTTCGCGCCGGTGATCAGCGCCGTCGCCAGCGCCACTGGGGCGAGCGCGCCGCCATAGGCGCGCGCGATGCCGGCCGCGTGGCCGAGCGCCATCAAGCCGGCGCAGGCGCCGAAGAAGAAACC
>CAZUYG010000732.1:0-2513 GCA_964624265.1 uncultured Candidatus Odyssella sp. | reverse complement strand
TGAAGGAAGCGTTCCGCATGCCGACCTCCGCCTATCAGGTGAGCGGCGAATACGCGATGATCCAGGCCGCGGCGCGCAACGGCTGGCTCGACGGCGAGCGCGCGATGATGGAATCGCTGATCGCCTTCAAGCGCGCCGGCGCCGACGGCGTGCTCACCTATTTCGCCGTCGCGGCGGCGAAGCTGCTGAAGCGCGGATAGCGGCGATGAGAGCACCCGTTGCGATCGCAATGCTTGCCATCGTCGCCGCCACGGCCCCCGCCCGCGCTCAATCGCAGCAGGACGCCGACCGCTTCATCAAGCTGCTGCAGTCCTACGACTACGAGAAGCTGATCGGCAGCAAAGTCATCGAAACCGACCAGCAGATGGCGCCGCCGTGCCGCGGCGAACGCAAGATCGAGAGCCGGCAGCTCGTGACCGTGACCGAGGCGCCGCAGTTCATCGCGACGCGCGACGTACCGGTGACGGGGCGCTGGCTCGAGCGCGTAACGGTCGCGCGCTGCGGCAAGAGCGTCCGGCACAACGTGTTCCTGCAGGCTTCGCGCGTGCGCGGCCTGCACGCCGTCGTCGCCTTTCCCGGCGAATCGCGCGCCGATCTCGATCTTCAGTTTCAGATCGGCAAGCGCGTCGTCGCCAACGCGCGGCGCACGAATGCCGGCTGCAAGCGGCTGGACATCATCGACGTGAGCCAGCGCGAGCGGAACGTGCCGCCCGGGCAACCCTGGACCGAGATCTGGACGAGCTGGGTGTGCGGCATTCTCGTCACCAGCGAAGTGCGCTACGCGCCGCGGCCCGGCCGCGGCATCGATTTCAGCGTGCGCTAGACGGCGATCACGCCGCGGCGAAGAATTCCGCGATCAGCCCGTCGTGCCACGGCAGTTTCGCGCCGGCGCCGTGGAATCCGACATGGCCGCCGCGATCGCTGAGCACGATGCGCAGCGACGGATTCCCGCCACGCGCCGCCGCCTCGAGGGCACCGGGCGGAATCCACGGATCGTCGCGCGAATGCAGCACCAGCGTCGGCACGCGAATCGCGCCGAGCATCGGCCCCGACGAGCAGCGTGCGTAGTAATCGGCGGCGGAGGCGAAGCCATAGCGCGGGGCAACGACCGTATCGTCGTAGTCCACGATGTTGCGGGCCGCGGCGACGCCGGCGGCGGTGCGCGCATCGAGCCCGCCGCGCGTGGCGCGCGCCTCCGCCTTCATGCGTGCGAGCAGGTAGCGTTGATAGAGCCGGTTGCGCGGGCGCAGGATGCAGCGCGCCGCGGCGGCGAGATCGACCGGCGGCGACACGGCGGCGGCGCGGCGCACCGGGGCGGCCGTGCCCGCCTCCGCCAGCAGCTTCAGCAGCACGTTGCCGCCCAGCGAGTAGCCGACCGCGACGGCGCCATGGCGCAGCAGCGCGGGATCGAGGCCGCTGAACGCGCGCGTAATGTCGGCGGTCCGGCCGGCGTGATACTGTTCGCGACACGCGCCGGCATTGGGCCCCGCGCCGCGCAGGTTGAGCCGGAGGACCGGGTGCCCGCGGTCGAGCAGCGCGCGCGCGGTCGACAGCACATAGAAGCTTTCGCCGCACCCGGTCAGGCCGTGGATCAGGATCGCCAGCGGGCGCGACGGCACCGCCGGCGCGTGGAGATCGGCGAGCAGCGCATCGCCGGTGCCGTCATCCATCGCAAGCGAGAGGCGCCGGGCCGGCGCGTCGGCAAAGCTCGGCCGCGGGCGGACGATCATGTTGCGGACGGTCTGGAGATCGCCATTGAGCCAAGGAAAGCGCGGCCGGAACGGGGCAAATTCGCCTGCCGTCCCACCCACGCGCTCATCGATCTGGTCTGCGCTCTCCATGTCCCTTTCGCGGCGACGGCTTGCGCGCTACTGCTGACGTGAATGTGGACCCGTCCACGCCTCGAGAAAACCCTCGCAGCATGAACGACACCGCCGCCGCTCGCCTGCCCATCGCCGCCGCGCTCGCCGTCGTGGTGCGCGGCGAGCGGCTGCTGCTGGTCCGCCGCAACCACCGGCCCGATGCCGGGCTTTGGGGGTTTCCGGGAGGCAAGATCGAACCCGGCGAGACCGTGATCGCCGCCGCGTTGCGCGAACTCGCCGAGGAGACCGGCGTCGAGGCCGCGCCGGTCGAGGTGCTGACGGCGGTCGACGTGATCCGCCGCGACGGCAGCACGCTGCACCACTACGTGCTGGTGGCCGTGCTCTGCCGGTGGCGCAACGGAGAAGGCATTGCCGCAAGCGACGCGCAAGAGGCGGCCTGGTTCGATCTCGCGGCAATCGCCGGACTCGCGAAGAGCCCCGACGTGGAGCGCGTGGCGAAGCTGGCGCTCGCCCGCGCGGCGTAGACCGACTGCTATTTCGGCAGCCGGCGCATCGTGTCTTCCACCGCGCGACGCAGTTCGGCATCCGCCGGCCAGCTTCCCGCAGGGATACCCGCCTCGGTCTCGGGCGGCGGCCTGACGGCGGTCGTGCCCTTGGCGCGCGCGAGATCGGCCCGCACCTGCGCGATCT